>DATKDD010000136.1:0-2760 GCA_035512875.1 Gemmatimonadaceae bacterium
CTCATCGGCGTGCCGTTCTTTCTCGTACAGCTGGCCCGACGCGCATGATTGCCTTCGAGGCGGTGCGCATTCGATATCGGGGTGCACCGGTTCCCGCGGTGGACGACGTCTCGTTCGTGGCTCCACGGGGGGCAGTGACAGCGGTGGTCGGACCGAATGGCAGCGGCAAGAGCACCCTCGTTCGTGCCGTGCTTCGCCGCCAGCCGCTCGAGGCGGGACGGATCGCGATCGACGGCACGCCGATCGACGATGTGGACAGGCGCGCGCTCGCCAGGCGCCTGGCGATCGTCCCTCAACGCGAGGAGGCGACATTCGCGCTTCCCGTGCGCGAGTTCGTGGCGCTCGGCCGCTTTCCGCATGAGGGGCACTGGGGAGCCAGCGCTCCCGCCGACGATGAGATCGTCCGGCACGCCGTCGCTCGGGCAGGCATCGGTCATCTCGCCGATCGAAGCACCGCCGAGCTCTCCGGCGGCGAATGGCAGCGGACCCGCCTGGCACGCGCCCTGGCACAGGGCGGGGAAGCGCTCGTGCTCGATGAGCCCACCACCTTTCTCGACGTCGCGCACGAGATGGCGATGTTCGAACTGTTCGCCGAACTGGCAGCGGATGGAATGGCGGTGATCGTCGTGAGTCATCAGCTCAATCTCATCGCGCGATTCGCGACGACGATCGTGTTGTTAGGGGAGGGCCGCGTCGTCGCGCACGGCCCTCCGTCGGAGGTAATGCTTGGCTCGATTCTGGAGCGCGTCTACGACTGGCCCCTCGTAGTGCTGCGCGACCCCGCGGTCGGTGCCCCGGCACTGCTTCCGCTTCGGCGTTCGCGGCGAACGCCGTGAGGCCAACTCATTCTTTCATGGTCAGGTGACCCTTGTTCCGTGCAACGTTGGTTTCCGTGGCGTCGTGCGTTCTCGCTCTGCCGGTTGCATCGCAGGAGGCGCGCGATACGGCGCGCCTGAGCGATGTAGTGATCAGCGCGGCGGCGACTCCAGTGGATCGTGGTCAGGCGCCGGCCACGACCACGGTGCTCCTCGGACGTGCGCTCCGCGAGCGCGGCATCACTTCACTGGCTGATGCACTGCGTACCGTTCCCGGTGTGGACGTCGTCCGCTCCGGATCGTTCGGCTCGACAACCTCGCTGTTCGTGCGCGGTGGCGAGCGCGATTACGTGAAAGTGCTCATCGACGGAGTGTCGGTGAACGAGCCCGGCGGCAGCATCGATGCCGCACATCTGGGGATCGCGGACGTGGAGCGGATCGAGATCGTCCGCGGACCCTCGAGCGTGCTGTTCGGCTCCGACGCGGTGAGCGGCGTGATTCACATCATCACGAATCGAGGCCAGCGGGGGCTGCGTGCCACCGCTGTAGCTCAATCCGGCTCGTTCGGCTCTCGCAAAGGCGAGCTGTCGGTACAGGGTGGGAACGGCGGCGCGATCTACGCCCTCTCGGGCGCGCATCGCGTGTCGAGCGGCATTCTGCCGTTCAACAACGATCATCGCACCGGCTCGGTGAGTGGCTCGGCGGGGCTGGTTGGCGTGCGAGCGGCGCTTCGCCTAACGGGACACCGTTCCGCCGGCCGGTACGAGTTCCCCACCGACGGCGCCGGAGTCCCCGTAGACAGCAACCAGTTCACGCGTGAGATTCGCAATGTCCTCGGCGCCGAGGGGACGGCGACGCTGGGGTCGCTCGCCGACGTGAGGCTCCTCATCTCCCATTCGTCACTCGACCGGCGTTCGGCCAATGCGCCCGACAGTCCGGGTGACAGTGCCGACTACTACTACCAGACGGACACGCGCTCGCACCGGCGAGGCGCGGATCTGCGTGCATCGGTCGCGTTGGCACGGGAGGCACGGCTCACCCTCGGTGCCGCATATGAGCGCCAACGCGAGGTTTCGGACGGCACGTCCACGTTCGGAACCTTCGTGCTCGACCCCACGCACTTCAACGAGTCGCGGGACACTCGCGCCGCATACGGTGAACTGCTCGCTCACCCCATCGAGAGGATGCAGCTGGCGATAGGCGGGCGTATCGATGACAATTCCCGGTTCGGTGCGTTCCACACCGGCCGCCTGGCGGCGACTGCGTCGCTCACCTCCACGACGGTGTTGCGCGCCTCGTGGGGCTCGGCGTTCAAGGAACCGGCGTTCACCGAGGTCTTCCCGACTTCCTTCTCGCTCGGGGACCCGGCACTCCAGCCGGAACGCACACGCACATGGGAGGCCGGACTCGATCAGCAGCTCGGCGAGCGTCTGACGATCGGCGCGCGATACTTCGATCAGCGATTCCGCGATCTCATTCAATACAGGTTCGTCGACCGGGCACAGGATCTCACTACTCCCAACTACGCGAACGTCGCCGCCGCCACCGCACGAGGAGTGGAGGTCGAAGCAGCGCTGGCGTCGTTGGCCGGACTCGATCTGTCGGCTAGCCTCACGCGCGTTCGCACCGAGGTAACGGACGAAGGCTTTGGTGCATCCGGAACTCTCGTGGTCGGCGGGCCGCTGCTCCGGCGTGCCGAATGGCTCGGATCGCTCTCCGCCGCCCTTCGCGCCACCTCGCGACTGCTGGTCGGAGCAGAATCGCACTACACCGGTGAGCGGACGGACTACGACTTCGCGAGCAGCGGCTTCGTGCGCCTCGATCCGTTCACCACGGTAAGCCTCTTCGCCGACTATCACCTGCCAATCCGATGGAGCGCGTTCGATCTCTCAGCCATGGGGCGCGTAGAGAACGCCTTCGACGCGGGCTACCAGTCGGTGTTCGG
>DATKDD010000137.1:0-3236 GCA_035512875.1 Gemmatimonadaceae bacterium
TGGGTGACCGGGTCTTTGGTCTCGTGGGCGGCGGCGCGCAGGCCGAGTACCTCGTCACGCACGAAGAGGTCGTCGCCGCGATACCCGACAATCTCGGGATGGTCGAAGCCGCGGCGGCGCCAGAAGCCTTCATCACCGCCCATGACGCGCTTGTGAGCCAGGCGGGAATGGGCGCCGGCGATCGCGTGCTCATCTTTGCGGCAGGGAGCGGCGTGGGGCTGGCCGCCGTGCATCTCATCCGCGCACTTGGCGCGATGGCCTTCGGCACCACGCGAACCCCGGACAAGTTGCTTCGTGCGCGCACCGAGGGATTGACCGATGGCGCCGCCATCGAGCTTCCGACCGAAATTCCCCTGCTCGTGGAACGATGGACCGCCGGCGCCGGCATGGACGTGGTCCTCGACCTGGTAGGCGGTGACTACGCCGCGGCAGGGGTGGATTCACTCGCTAGGGGCGGCCGGCTGATGTTGGTAGGCACCCTGGCCGGCACGCGGGCGTCTCTGGACCTGCGACGGATCCTCTCCCGCCGGTTGACGATTCGGGGAACCGTGCTGCGCGCGCGACCGCTCGACGAGAAGATCGCTGTCACCGAGGCGTTCGTCCGCGACGTGCTACCGCTGCTGGCGTCCGGCTCCGTTTCTCCAGTTGTGGACGGCGTGTATCCGCTGGAAGCGGCCGCTGACGCGCACGCGCGACTCGAGCGGGGCGACGCCGTAGGAAAACTCGTGCTCGCCCTCACGTCCGGCGATGCCTAGCGGGTGCGCTCCACCGATGCGCTCGACGTCCCCCACGCCGCGTCCTGCATAACGAGTATACGCAGCACGTAGCGTCCGCGAGGAACTTCGGAGAAACCCAGCGTCACCGTGCGCGCCAGGCGCCCGTCCGCCGGCGGCCGCTCCTCCCAGACGATCCGCACCGCCGAGGGCGCCGCCGTCAACCTCAGCGATCGGCCGATCCGCTGGAGAATTCCACCGCGCTCCGGCTCCAGCGAAAGGGTGATCTCCACGGGCACGTCGGGTGCCAGGCGGCTGGCCTCGAAATAGACGCCTATCGAGTCGGATTGCGCGGTCGCCGCCGGCAACAGCATCCGCCGGATCGCCGCATCGCGTGACGCCGGACGAGGTCCCGCCCCGTCGATCAGCAGGGGATCGGAAATGGCGATCGCCGACGAGTCGCGAAGCGCCAACGGCAAACCCATCCGGACCCGGGCAGCCCGTGGTACGCGTCCGCCTGCGACAGCTTCGAGGCTCGCTACTACGTTGCGCGCAGACACTTTGACGGTGCGAGCGATGCCGCGCGCCTGCCCTCCACCCGAATCCGCGACTACTGCATCGGGTGTGCCCACCACTAGTGCAGCCGCAATCGAATCGCCAGGCAGGACGCTGTCGTGTGCAATGGCGAACGCCGCGGCCACCGTCACCGACTCACCGTCCGGCAGCACCGCGAGTTGAAATTCGAGCGAGGCGTCGAATCGCGCATAACGGGGGGAGTACTCCGCTGCCGGGAGCCGCGGCGAGAGCTCCCACGCCTGGGGTGGTGAGCTCCATGGGTTGCTCACCACATCGAAGGTGGGAACGAACGTACTCGCGTGTGGGGCGCGATGCGTGACGATCGATACCCGGCCCTCCATTCCATTCGACGCGCGCCTCTCCCAGCCAACCGGCCACCCGAACCGCAACAACAATTCTTCCATGTCGCTTGCCCAGCGCGCACCTTCCACATTCCGCGCCTCCTTCGCGATCCGGGTTTGAACCAGCCTGGCGTAATGCTCGTTGCGGCGGTCGTTGCCCGCACGCATCCACAACGGGTCCGCGAGCCACCAGAAGAGCTCCATCAGCGAATCCTGCTCCGCCGTCGAGAGCGCGGCTAACGCTCTCAGGTCTCGCGGCGCCATGAACCGCGAGGCATCTCGCCACCGCGACATTTCGTCTCGCGGCATGAGTGGCATCGCCGCCGCGAAACTGTCCTCGGCTGGCCCCGACTCTTCCCTGGCGTGGTGGACGAGTCCAATGAGGGCCTTGCACCACCACGGTTCGGCCACGCAGCCACGCCCGGCCTCGAGCGCCAATTCGCTGCGCCCGGCTTCGAGCAGATAGGCGACGCGCTGTCCCGCTATCCAGCCGTCGCCGGGAATCGCCGCGGCCGCACTCGCCAGGTTCGCGAGCAGCGCGTCACGCGCTTCGACGACGTCGCGGTGCGGCGGCGGTGGCTTCCACTCGTCGTCGGCATCGTCGTGCCACACACAGTAACGGCCGACGTACTCGTGGCAGGTGCGCAATCCGTCGCCGCGCTGCCAGGTCAGCCGTCCCGCCCGAGCGCGCTCGAACCGCGATTGTGCCTTACGAGCCGCCGCCGAGATCGCAGCGCTGTCGGTTTTCGATGCACCGGCGCTCTGTACCTGGGCATGCAGCGGGCAAGGCGCGCTGACGCACACCAGCATCACGGCACTGGCCGCGAGACAGTCGATCAGTAAAATCCTGAAACGAGGAACGCTCCGCACGGTTCTGGCCTCCGCTGGAACAATGAGGCACGAACCGGCGGAGCGCGACCCCGCCAGCACCGGGAGGTCAGAACCCGATCTTGAGTCCCGCGCTCAGCGCGAAATTGTGAGTCGCGTCCGTACCAATGTCGAACAGTGCGGCCTCTTCGAAGTCGAACTTGCCGTAGTAGTCCTTGGCCATCAAGCGCATCGCGACGTTCGGACTGACCTGCACGTCCACTCCAACTCCCGCATTGAGCGCGAAGTTCGTCGCGTTCGTTTGGATGGGCCCCACGGAGATGCTGTGACGCATCGCGCCCGCGCCCACCTGTACGAAGGGCGCGGTGGCCGAGCCTGCACGCGCGAATCCGAGCTGGAGCCCAGCGTCGTACAACCACACCTTGCTGTCGGCGAGCTCCAATCCGCCGAGGATGGGCATGCCGGCTTCGATTGCCGTGCTGCTGTGGGCCACGTTGCCGATCAGCGAGAGCCCAGGCGTAATCGCCAGACCCAGTTGGGCGCCATACAGCGGCGCGTCCGCCGTGCGGAGTGACGTGCCGAGCGGGCCATCGACAAGGTTCCCGAACACCATGTAACCCGCATACGGCGCGACGTGCACGCGCTCTGGCCGCGGCGCCTGTGCCTCGGCAGCGGACGCACCGAACAGCGTAGCGCCTACAAATGCCCCAACAATCCATTTTCTCATGATCTCCTCCAGCTCCCCCGTGATAATCGCCACATGATGCGGCGCGCACAG
>DATKDD010000138.1:0-9358 GCA_035512875.1 Gemmatimonadaceae bacterium
CGTCCGTTCAGGATGATCGGCGCCGCCGTAGTCGTGTACGCATGCGGTCCAATGACCACGGGATCGCCCGAAACCACCGAATCCTGCGTATCGAGGTCCTTCACGAGCTCGGCTGGGCGCGACGCGATCGAATCCGGATGAGATCCAAGCGACAGGAACACCTCGCCGCCTGGATCGACGAGCGCGAGGTAACGCCCCTCGACCTCTCCGAAGGACGAAAGCAGCGCTTGGGCCCGAACGCTGTCACTCGCGGAGCCGCCCCGATTTGCGACAAAAGTCCGAAAGGCGGGAGACCTCGCTGCTTCGGCATACCTTTCAATTCCGGCCCGCGCACTCTGGTCCACGAGCTGGCCTAGCTGAGTCGTTCCACTCACCAGCCGGGCGTGGGCCGCCTCGAGCTCGCTGCGCTGCAGCTCGCCAAGGATCGCCAACAGCAGCGCGCCAACGGCGACGGTGAGAATACCGGCAATCAGCAGTGGAAGCCGCCGCTCCAGCGAAGGCCCTCCGCGTCTCGCTCCGGGTTCGCCGCGTGCGGGTCGCGTGTACGGGGTCGGGTGCAGATCACTCATCGCATTGCATGACTATGCCATTCCGAGGCGCGACACACAAGATGCCATCGCTCAGCGTGTTCCGCCTTGCAAGACCGACAGACCCTGCTCGAAAACGATGTCGACTGGAATGCCGGCGGTCGCCAACCTGTCGAGCGATCGCTGCAGCCCGGGTCCGATCCGCCCCTGCTCTTCCATGAACTTGGTGGCGCCGGCGTAGTTGCCGTCTCCCTGCAGTCGCAGGATGTGCTCTGACAAGGCATTCATCGCGTCCCGCATTTTCTCCATGTCCACGCGGTAGGCGCCGCTCGAATCGCGCGTGAACGCGCCGCGCTCGTCGAAGAAATTGAACCGGGCCATGTTCGCCCGGCCGTGAGCGCTCGAAGCGCCAAAGCGCGCCGACCGGAGGATGCTGGCGAGAAAGGTGACGTAATTATCCTTCAGCTCCGCGTCGCCGAGCTCCCCCTGACCGTGCAGCGTGCTCACCATGTAGAGCCCGAGCACGTCCGCCTTTCCTTCCTCCAGGGCGGACGCTCGCTCCTTCATCGCCTCCCGCACCGTGCCGCTGTTGTTGATCGTGTTTTTCACACCGAGGCCATGCGCAACTTCGTGGAACATGGTATTGGCAAAGAACGCATCGAAGGTTACGTGTCGGCGCTGGTCAGCGGCGATCAGCTCGTCGGCGATCGGTTCGAGAATGGCGTCGAACTTGGCGCGCATCGCATTCTTGAGCTGCAGGCGTCGCGTGCCCTTGCGAAGTTGCACCTGCTCGTCGTTAGGAAGATTGATCGCAATCGTCTTCGAGCCCGCGTTCGCGTCACCAGCGTAGTACACCGCGTCGTAGGCGTTGAGGTCGGAGTCGGTACCGGGCCGCTCGCGTTTGTACTGCGTCGGCACCGGCAGTCCACGCTGCAGCGCCGGTAACATTGCCGCGTACCGCGACAGGCGCGCGCTCCATCCCTGGTCCTTGACCAGCACGTACGCCTCATTCGCGGTCTTGTAGCCGAGCAATTGGTCCTCGTAGTTCTCGATCGGCCCGATCACGACCTCGATCGTGTTGTTCTTCATGTCCAACCAGGCGAGGTCGCTTTCCTGGAAGTCGTCGGTTTCCAGTGCGCGAGCCCGCAACTCCAGGTAACGCCCGAGTCCCGGATCGGTGGCGAGTGCGGCGGACTCGCGCAGCTTCGCCGCGGCACGTTCCACCTGGCCGGCGAACGCGACGTGATAAGGAACTGCCGTGAGCGCACCTGACGAGTCACGGCGAACCAGTGTGTAGAGACTCCGGAGCGAGTCGGCACGCGCGCCTCCCCCGGCAATCGCCTGCTCGAATTCCTCTTTCGTGATGTCGGCCGGGTAGAAGTTTGCGCCCGGCGGCTTGGGACCGACTCCGGGAACGAACGGCGCGTTGTCATCCAGCCGGTCCCACGGTCCATAGTTGATCTCTACGAAGCGGCGGGTTGCCGGATCCTCGATGCGGCTCATCAACTGCTCGCGATTGCCGTACGCCTGCTGCCAGAAGATGTCGTCCATCTCCTGTGCCGCGTCGATCAGCAGCGGCAGCATCTGTCGCTCGGCGTCCGAGAGCACGCTCAGATCCGTCGTCAGGCGGATCGGCGTGTACTTCGCCAGCCGCATCGCGATGTCAGTGCGGGCACTGTCGCCGGCGACGACGGTGTCGCTGCCTGGATCGCCAGGGGAGCACGCCATGACACTGGAGAGTGCCAGCGCAGTTGCTGTCGTGCGTATCATGGTGGCTCCGGTTCGGCGTATGGGCTTGTTCGTGCCCCAAATGCTAGCGAAAGAGTGGCGCCGCGAACGAGAGAAATCCACTGCCGGGGTTGGGATCCGCCCTCTCGGTGATACACCCGATCCCGGATCCCGATTCTGCTCCCTCAGTCGACCCGGAACCCCGGAGCTTTCATCGATCCCGGATGGCGCCGGGGAGCAGAATGTCATCGCCGAAACGCGCACGAGCGGCATCCACTGCGCGAGCCAGCGAGCGGTCGCGCGCAGTTTCCGGAGCGCCGTGACCCGGCTCCTCGAACAAGGCGAGCTGATCCGCGGCGGAATCGCGAGCGAGCGAGGAGAGCGCCACGCCTATCAGCCGTGCCGGCACCCGGCGCGCCGCGCGGAGGCGAGCCAGCAACGCGCGCGCCACATGGAAGATCGCCCGGTCCGAAACGACGGGCATGTCCAGCGTGCGTCCTGCCTGACGAGTGCGAAAATCCCCGTCCCGCAGGCGCACCGTGATCGTTCGCGCGGCGATGCCCTCGGCGCGGAGGTCGGCGGCCGCCCGCACGACAAGCGTGAGCAGTTCGCGCTCCAGATCCCGGTCCTCCCGCAGATCTTCGGGGAACGTCTCATCGCGGCTGATCTGCTTGCTGTCGAGACGCGGCTCCACCGGCGCGTCATCCTCGCCGCGAGCGCTGCGGGCCAGCCAGTCGGCCGCCCGCGTCCCCAGATATGCAGACAGTGTTCGCCTGTCGTACTGGAGCACATCGGGGACGGTGTGCATACCTAACGCGGAAAGGCGTTCCTGGAATCGGGGGCCGACGCCGGAGATGTCGGCCAGCTTGATTCCCCGCATGAATACCGCCTCGGAGCCGGCCTGCACCACGTGCACCCCGTTGCCGCCGGCGACCGCGCGCGGCTTGGCATGCTCCACAGCCAGTTTGGCAACGAGCTTGGACGTGCCGCCGCCTATCGAAATGGACAGTGACGTCGCATCCCGCACCGCCTGGCGAATGCGCATCGCGGTCGCGGCGAGCGGCTCGTCCCCGTACAGAGCTTCGGTGCCACCCAGATCGAGATACCACTCGTCGATGCTCGCGGCCTCCACCACCGGCGAGAACCGCTCCAGTACCTCGCGAATGGCGCGGCTCATCTCGCTGCACGCGCGTCGCGGTACCGGCACGCACACCGCGGCGGGACAGAGGCGCAACGCCTGGGCTATCGGCATCGCAGAGCGCACGCCGTACCGGCGCGTCTCGTACGACGCCGAGCAGACCACACCGCGACTCTCGCGCGTGCCGCCCACGATGAGCAGTGGCTCGCGGCCGACGCCTTCGGGGTCGGACAAGCGCGCGACCGCGACGAAAAAGGCGTCGGCGTCGGCAAGGAGGACGCGGCGCGCAGCTCGCGGCGTCATCGCAGTTGTGGGTCGCTCATTGACCCGAGTCCGTGTAACGGATTGCCGTCATCGCGTATCGTCGCTCGGGAGCAGCAGCTGCAGAAACGCGCCCATGCCGTGGTAGTGATCGACGTGATCGGGGGCGGTATTTCCGGCGAAACCCAGCAGCAGGAAGTTGCCCGCCCGGACCGTGCTCAGAAGCTGCATCCCTCCCGGCCCCCATTCCAGCACAGGCGTGCGCCTGAGACCGAGCCTGGCGAGTAGATGGTCGGCCGTTTCCGTGGTGCTGGCAAAGGTACCGGGAAAGATCTCGGAGTGGGTGACGACCATTCGCCCCGCCGCCGGACCGGTCGCGGCGGCACGCGCGTAATCCACGAACGGTGCGAGACGCGCTGTGTCGATCGCGCCGCCGTTCGCGACAGGTGTACGATCGGGGATGTAGCTCACGTGCAATCCGTCGAGCAAGAGCAACCCATACACGCTGGCGGCGTCCTCACGCCAGCCGAGTATGGCGCGAATAGCGCCGTAGCCGGCGCTGAACCCGCTCAGCACCGTGCGAGACAGCCGCAAGTCGCTGCCGAATCGCACGGCAAGCGAGTCGGCTATCGCCGCCTTGATTCGCTGAAGGGTGCCGCTGGCGGCGAACGCGCGCTCGTATACCGCGGACCCGGCACCCAAGTGAATCGCGGCAAGCACGATCGGGCTGCGCTGATCAGCCGCAGCGTGCATCGCCACGTAGGGCGCGCCGTTGAAGTGCACGAGCAGGGTGGCTTCCGCGCCCGTGGCACCCTTCGGCACGAACACGACGATAGGGCGTGAGAGCAGTCCAGTGATCGTAAACTGTTTTCCATCTGGCGCGATACTGTCGAGGCGCTGGTGTTCCCGAGTAAGCTCGACCATCGGCGATGGATTCTGAGGGGCCGGTGGGGGCGGCGCCGTGTTGGCTCTCGTGCAGGCTCCCAGCAGCGCCAGCACCATCGCGGTACTGGCCAATGTCACGGCCGCGGCCAATTCTCGCTTGAAGCAACTCACGCGGGTAGAGCGTTGCATGACTGGGAGAATACACCGTGCGGCCACAGGCGTCACATCGCGGACCCGGGTTCGTCGGCGCGTACTCAATGGCTGGGGCCGATGATTGCATCACAACCCCGTTCTCTCTAGTCTGGCTGGAGACCTGCGGGCGAGGCAGCGCGCGCTCCCCAACGACGATTGATCCATTCCCTCTGCAATCGGAAATCGCATGGCGGTTCTCACAATCGGTTCCTTGACCCGGGAAGGTGCCGCGGCGTTGCTCGCCGAAGCGCGTGAGCGGACGCTGCTTCTCGTCGGTTCGCTAACGAGCGCCGACCTGCGTACGCAGCACGACGTGCTGATGAGTCCCATTCTATGGGATCTCGGTCACATCGCGCATTTCGAGGAGCTGTGGCTCACGCGCAACCTTTCCGGACCGATCGAGTTCTCGGAGATGCCGGGGATGTACAATCCATTCGAGCATCCCCGCCGTACGCGCGCGTCGCTGCCCCTTCCCGCGCTCGACGAATGGACGACGATGGCCAACGACATCCGCGCGCGGGTGCTGGCGGTGATGGGGCAGACCGACTTCGACGCGGACAGTCCGTTGCTGCGGGACGGTTACGTGTACCGGATGGTTGCCCAGCACGAGTACCAGCATAACGAGACGATCCTCCAGACCCTCCAGCTCAAGACCGGCGGCCGGTATCAGGCGCCGCGCTCGCGGGAGGTTCCGTCGCCGACGCGGCCTCACGAGCCGGGGGCGATGGTGCGCTTCCCGGGCGGCTCGGTGACGATCGGTACCGACGACCGTACCGCTTCCTACGACAACGAGCGGCCGGCGCACTCGGTCGATCTGGCCGAGTTCTGGATCGATGCGACGCCGGTCACCAACGGAGAGTACATCGCCTTTCACGAGGATGGCGGCTACGAGCGCCGCGAGCTGTGGAGCGATGCAGGGTGGGCATGGCGCACGGAGGCGCAGCTGGTCGCGCCGCAGTACTGGGAGAGGGCAGGAGGGAGCTGGACGAGTCGCGTGATGGATCGCCAGGCGCCGATCGATCCCGCGCGCCCCGTCTGTCACGTATGCCATTACGAGGCCGACGCGTTTGCCCGGTGGGCGAACAAGCGCCTCCCTACCGAGACGGAATGGGAAGCCGCCGCGCGATTCGACCCGCGGACCGGCTCAATGCGCGCGCACCCGTGGGGCGACGACGATCCTTCGCCGGAGCTTGCCAATCTCGATCAACTCGCGTTCGACGTGGCGCCGGTGTGGTCCTATCCGCATAACGTGTCGCCGATCGGATGCTACGGGATGATCGGCGACGTGTGGGAATGGACCGCGAGCGACCTTGCCGGGTACCCGGGATTCACCCCCTTTCCGTACGCGGAATACTCGCAGGCGTTCTTCGGCAGCGAGTACAAGGTGCTGCGGGGCGGCTCCTGGGCCACCCGTCCCGGTGCGATCCGCACGACCTTTCGCAACTGGGACTACCCCATTCGTCGCCAGATCTTCAGCGGCTTCCGCTGCGCGAGAAGCGAGGGATGAGCGACGCGCGATGCGCGATGCGGGATCTCACGGCAGTACGCCAGGAGCGTTATGGCTGATCCGATGCACCAGACGCGGGATTCAGAGATGCTGCACGAGGTGCGGGAAGGATTGTCGCGCAGGCAGAAGGAACTCTCGCCGAAATTCTTCTACGATCACCGGGGGTCGGAGCTGTTCGAGGAGATCACCGCGCTCCCCGAGTACTATCTCACCCGCGCCGAGCGCGCACTGCTGCACTCACGCGCCGCGGAGATCGCCAGGGTGACCGAGGCGCGCGCGCTCGTCGAGCTTGGCGCCGGCAGCGCCGACAAGACGCGCATTCTGCTCGACGCGATGGTCGCCCTCGGCGCGGCCGGGATGTACGCGCCGGTGGATGTCAGCGAGTCGTTCCTCGCCGACAGCGCGGCTCGGTTGGAGCGCGAGTACCCCAGCCTGACGATTACGCCGGTAGTCGCCGATCTGACGGCGGGATTCACGCCGCCCGCCGGCATGCCTCGCCCCGCGTTGTTCGCCTTTCTGGGAAGCACGATCGGCAACTTCGATGCAATCGCCGCGGTGCGGCTGCTGGCGCGCATCCGGGCCGCGATGAGGCAGGGGGACGCATTGTTGCTCGGTGCCGATCTCCGCAAGGATGTCGCCCGGATCGAGGCAGCCTATAACGACGCGCGAGGCGTCACCGCCGAATTCAATCGGAACATGCTGGTGGTGCTCAATCGCGAGCTTGGCGCCGACTTCGCCCCCGGCGCATTCGCGCATTACGCGTTCTTTGCCGAGGAGGCGGGCCGGATCGAGATGCACCTCGTTTCTACGCGAGAGCAGCGGGTGCACATTCCGGGCATGCCGCCGGTGCGGTTCGCCGACGGGGAATCGATCCGCACGGAGATTTCGTGCAAGTACGATCGCGCCAGGCTCGAATCGATGTTCGAGCGCGCCGGTCTCCTCCTCACACACTGGTACGAGCGCGAAGAAGACGGCTATGCGCTCGCTCTCGCGGTGCCGGCCACATGAAGGGCGAGCTGCAGCGCACACAACGCGCGGCCCTCGAGAGCTCGCTCAGGGAGAGGGCATTTCGCCCGCTCGTGCCCCGCGATCGGCCGTACATCGGCGCCGAAGCCGAGTTCATTCCAATCGATGGCGAGACGGGTGCGGTGTGCCCGATCGACGGCGATACGCCGGTCACCTCGCTCCGGTTCCTGCGCCTTGCTGCGCAAAGCAATGGGTGGCGCGAGCGCGTGTCGGCCAAGGGGACGCCGCACTTCGAGCTCGGAGATGGGGGAACGCTGGGATTCGAGCCCGGGGGGCAGCTGGAGTACAGCTCGCCGGCGTGCGCGACCGGCAGCGAGCTTCTCGGGCGGATGCGCGCGGTGGTCGCGCAGCTTCGCCAGGCGGCGGATCCGCTGGGTGTCGAGCTGGTCGCCGTGGGAATCGATCCGGCGACGCCGCTCTCCGATGCCCCGCTCCGGCTGCTCACGCCACGCTACCGTCGCATGGCGGAGTATTTCGCCTCGATCGGGCCCTTCGGCGACCGGATGATGCGCCAGACGGCCTCACTGCAGGTGAGCCTTGATCTGGGTATCGAAACATGGCGGCTATGGCGCGTGCTGAACCGCATGGCGCCCTACGTCACGGCGATATTCGCCAACTCGCCGCGGTACGCGGGATTCCACACGGGGCACGCCAGCTATCGCGCGCACTGCTGGCGGCAGCTCGATCCGTCGCGCACGGGAGCTCGTGAGGCACGCGGTGACGCGGCCGCCGACTACTGCGACTTCGCGCTTGCCGCGCCGGCGATGTTTCTGCCGCAAATCGACGGAGCGTATACGCCCATGAAAGCGCATCTCGCCGCCGGCACCGCCGGGATGGCGGAGTGGGATGACCACCTGACGACGCTCTTTCCCGAGATCCGGCCGCGCGGAACATTCGAAGTGCGTACGTGCGATGCGGTTGCGCCGGAGTGGTTCGCCGCTCCGTTGGCGCTGCTCGGCGGCATCGCCTACGATCGTGCGGCGCTCCGTCAGGCAGACGAACTGCTGGATGGAGACGAGCCGGCGCTGCTTGCGCGCGCGGGCAGGGCGGGGCTGTCCGACCCCGCCATTGCCGCCATCGCGCGTGACCTGGCAGTGCTGGCGCTCGACGGCTGCGAGTCGATCGGTGCTTCGCTGCTCACTGCCGCCGATCTCGGCACGGCGCGCGAATTCTTCGACCGGTACACGCTCGCCGGGCGGGCGCCGGCCGACGACCTTCGACCCGTACCGTCCTTGTCGTGACGCTTCGTGATGAGCGGCCGGGTGGGTGGTCGACCGTGACGCACCGCGAGCTGCGGCTCACCTATCCGGTATGGGTGTTCGCCATCGCCGACTTCGAGCACCGATACGCAACGCCTGACGAGCGGATGGCATTGGTGCTGACGCTGGCTCGAGAAAACGTTGCCCGTGAGTGGGGCGGTCCGTTCGCAGCCGCGGTGTTCGAGTCGCAGAGCGGAAGGCTCGTCTCGATAGGAGTGAACAGCGTGGTGCGAATGGCGAACAGCCTGTGGCACGGAGAGATGGTGGCGCTCGCCATGGCGCACACGCGTCTCGGGTCGTTCACGCTCGGTGCCGATGGCATGCCGGCGCACGAGCTCGTCACTTCATGTGAGCCGTGCGCCATGTGCCTGGGTGCAACGTTGTGGAGCGGCGTTCGAACGCTCGTTTGCGGGGCGACCCGCGCCGATGCGGAAGCGCTGGGTTTTCACGAGGGGCCTGTGACGGATGAATCGTACGCTTATCTCGAGTCGCGCGGCATCGCCGTGCGGCGCGGCGTGCAGCGCGCCGCGGCGCGGGCCGTCTTCGAGGACTACCGCGCGCGCGGGGGGCCGGTCTACAACGCATGATCTACGAGGGATGCGGGATGCGGGATGCGGGATGCGGGACGCGGGAAGCGGGAAGCGGGAAGCGGCCCTCTTCCCTCTTCCCTCTTCCCTCTTCCCGCGTCCCTCGTCTACCGCGGCCGTGCCAGCGACTTGTAGTACTCCTCCACCAATGCCTTGAATCCAGGTGGCACTTCGCCGCGCGCATCGAGTAACGGCCGGTCGCCTGACTCGAGAGAGCGTCGGAGCGCGAATTCATAGGCTTTCAGCCC
>DATKDD010000139.1:0-9505 GCA_035512875.1 Gemmatimonadaceae bacterium
CGAGTTCGCGGCCAACGCGCACGTTTCCGATGCTGGCATTTACGATCGGGCCGCCGCTGACGACGAGGCCTTCTGGGCAGCGGAGGCGGGGAACCTGGAATGGATCGAGCCCTGGACGCGGGTGCTCGACTGGAAGCCGCCGCGCGCGAAGTGGTTCCTTGGTGGAAAGCTGAACATCGCCGCCAACTGCGTCGACCGTCACGTTCGCACCGCACGGCGCAACAAGGCCGCGATCATCTGGGAAGGGGAACCGGGCGAGCGGCGCACGCTCACGTACTGGGATCTCTACATCGAAGTGAACCGGTTCGCTGCCGCGATGAAGCAGCTGGGCATTGAGCGTGGCGACCGCGTCGCGATCTACCTGCCGATGATTCCCGAGGCTGCGATCGCCATGCTCGCCTGCGCACGCATTGGCGCCATCCACTCCGTGGTTTTCGGCGGCTTTTCGCCGGAGTCCCTCCGTGACCGGATCAATGACGCCCAGGCGCGTCTCCTCATTACCGCGGACGGCAGCTACCGACGGGGGCAGATAGTTCCCCTCAAGCGCAACGCCGACCGCGCGATCGCCGATTCACCGTGCATCGAGAACGTAATCGTCGTCAGGCGCCTGGCGAGTGGCGGTGACGACCTGGCGCCGATGCGCCAGGGTCGCGACCACTGGTGGCACGAGGTGATGCACGGTGGCCCTTCCCGCTGCGAGCCGGAGGCGATGGACGCCGAAGACGTGCTCTTCATCCTGTATACGTCGGGCACGACCGGCAAGCCGAAAGGAATCGTTCACACGACCGGGGGCTATCTAACCGCCGTCACCACCACCACGAGGCTCGTCTTCGACCTCAAGGACGAGGATGTCTTCTGGTGCACGGCCGATGTCGGATGGGTAACCGGACACTCCTACATCGTCTACGGCCCGCTCGCCAATGGCGCGACCTGTGTGATGTACGAAGGAGCACCAGACTGGCCGGACCGCGACCGGCTGTGGTCGATGTGCGCGCGTTATGGGGTTACCATCTTCTACACCGCGCCGACGGCGATCCGCGCGTTCATGAAATGGGGCGCCGAGTATCCCAGGTTGCACGACCTGTCGCGCCTGCGTCTGCTCGGGTCCGTTGGCGAGCCGATCAACCCCGAAGCGTGGATGTGGTATCAGGAGCATATCGGTGGCGGGCGGTGCCCAATCGTCGACACGTGGTGGCAGACGGAGACGGGCGCGATCGTCATTTCGCCCCTGCCCGGCGTCACCGAAACCAAACCGGGAAGCGCCACCAAACCGCTCCCCGGCTACACAGCCGATCTGCTCGACTCGACAGGCAAGCCGATCCCCGTTGGCGGGGGACTGCTGGCGCTCACACGGCCTTGCCCCTCGATGCTGCGCACCATCTGGGGCGACGACGACCGCTACGTGCAGACCTATTTCACCAAGTGGGAGGGGCGCCCGGACCTCTATTTTCCCGGTGATGGTGCTAAGCGCGATGAGGACGGCTACTTCTGGATTCTCGGCCGGGTCGATGACGTGCTGAACGTGTCGGGCCATCGCATCGGAACGATGGAAGTGGAGTCCGCCCTGGTGGAGCATCCCGCCGTCGCCGAGGCGGCGGTCATCGGCAAGACACACGAGCTGAAGGGACAGGCGATCGCCGCTTTCGTGTCTCTGAGGGACAACCACGTGTTCACCGCCACCTTACGCGATGAGCTCAAGGAGTACGTCGTAGATAAGATCGGCGCTCTTGCCCGCCCCGACGACATCTTCTACGCCGCCGACCTCCCGAAGACGCGGTCGGGCAAGATCATGCGCCGGCTGCTGCGCGACATCGCCGAAGGGAGGGCGTTAGGTGACACGACGACTCTTGCCGATCCGGCAGTGGTGGCGGAGCTGAAGGAGAAGTACGAGGACAAAGAGGGGTGAGGAACGCGCGACGAGGGAAGTTCGCCGCACTCCACCTCTCCTCGCGCGTCGCGCGTCCCTCACCCCTCGTCCTTCCCGATCCGTACATCCGGCCGCCCATCTCCGTCCCGCTGCCGCCGGCGATACGGCACCAGCTCGTCGCCTAACACCACGAGCGTGCGGGTGGCTACCACGCCCGCCATTGGTTCGGGGACTCCCATTACCCGGATGTATGTGTCGATCGCACGGTCGAAGCTCATGTCTTCGGTGAGCGCATCGACGAACATCAGCGCGTTGTCGACGTGCGAGCGAATTATCGATTCCTCCGCGCGCGCCTGGGCCAGCCGCAGCCGTTTGTCGGCCGCGGCACCGAGTTTTCGCCCGAAGATCGAATCAGGAAAGATGCGGGCCATGGAGTTGGGCGACGCGCCAGACGGCGTGAGTGACCTATCGATGGTCGGGCGCGAGCGGCAAACCGCGCACCGCCCGCAGATCCATCAGCGACAGCCCGAGAATGATCACCATCAGCACCGCCGAAATCACGCACCACATGCAGATCGCGTCGATCACGAACAGTTCGAGATAGGTGAGCCAGGCGGAGAACGCCACGTTCCACGTGTTGAGCCCCACCAGGAGCCAGGAGATGCCTCGCGATTCGAGCCATGCGGGCTGCAACCCCACCAACGCCAGCCCCAGTACCGCTAGATATGCTCCGACCCCCCACAGCGCCACCGGAAGGCCGAGGAACGTCGCCCATTTGCTGAGCTGCACCGTCTCGCACGAACCAACCGTGCAGGTGAGCTCGCCGATCATCCCCATCTTGTACAGCGTTAGATACAGCGCGAGAATCAGGCCCCCCATGGCGAGAAGGGCGATCCCCATCCGTGTCTTCATTGCGACGGCGTTGCAGCGGCTGATGAGCTGGTCACCTCGGCGGCCGCACTGTCGACCATGGCCTTGATCACGTCGAAGGGTAGCACGCCGGGACGCAGACGGCGCCCGATCACGAACGTCGGTGTGCTGTTCACCCCGCGCCGATCGCCTTCCGCCTTGTTGGCGAGAATGCGCGGAAGGTGGGTGCCGTTCTCATAGCAACTCTCCCACGCCGATACGTCGAGTCCAATGTTGCGCGCGTAACCCTCGAAGAACCGCTTCGGCCGGCTGTTCCCTGCCCACTCCGGCTGGCCGACGAAGATCGCGTCGTGCATTTCCCAGAACTTGTCCTGGTCCGCCGCGCAGGCCGCTGCGTTATGGGCCTGCGTGGTATTCTGATGCATCGGCAGGGGAAAGTCGAAGAAGCGCAAGTTGGCCTGGCCTGTAGCGACCAACCGCTGCACCACATCGTGCTTCTGCACGGTGGCCCAGGTCGCGCACGCCGGACACTCGAAGTCGGCAAACTCGTAGATCGTCACCGGGGCGTTAGGATCGCCCATGAGATACCCCTCGGCCTCACCGGGCTCGACGTTCTCCACCCACCGCGTGCCCCCCTCCGGCCTCTGCGTCTGCCAGATGATTGCACCGATTCCCACCACCGCGACCGCAGCCAGCAGAATGTAGAACGAGCGCATCGAGGAAGCGCTCTTCTTCGCCTTCACCACGTTTCGTCGTCCTCGTCCGGCGCCCATTCGCGTTGCTCCCATTCTTTCTCGTTTTGCCTGGCCCGTTCCACGATCTTTCGACTCTCCGATACTTCCGGCGTGTCATAGGTCGCGCGGACTTCGTAATGAAACAGCTCGCTCCGTATGTCGCCGATGCGCTGCGTCAATTCGCCGGCGTGACGGAGCAACTCGCTGCGTGCATCCAGCTCCTGAATGCGCGCCGCCAAGGCACGAAGCATCTCTTCCAACCGTCGCGCCCGCTTGTCATCGTACGTCTGATCGGACATCTGAACCGCCTGCCAAAACGAAGTGAGTTGCGGGTGGTTGATGCGGGGCGGCACGCGCGCACCGGCGCGCCCGGACCCATCATCGCTTTCCGCCCGAGCCTGCGCGGGGGCGGAGTCCATCGGAGCAACCGGAGGCGGGCGGCATACCCGGTTCGTCGAATCGAGCGGAAACCGGCTCCGCGAAAGCTAGACTCGCCTCCACCGCAAGACAATTAGCGGGGGTCGGGGGTTACAGTTCGAGGGTCGAGGGATCGGGGGTCGGGTTCCGAAACCGACTAAAAAGCCCGTCGAGCTCCTGAGATCGTATGGAGCGATTCCTAACCGACGCTATGTTAACCCTCGACCCTCGACCCTCGACCCTCGACCCGCGACTCGACCCCCAAGCCCCCCCATTCTGACTACTGAACCCATCATCGACGCGGACTTGCTGCAAGTTCCCGCCGGCCCCGGCTCATTGCATGTCGAGCGGTACGGCCTTGGCGGCGACCCCGTGGTGTTGCTCCCGGCATTTGGCACGTCGGCCTTTCTCTGGCGCGCGGTTGGGCCGGCGCTCGCCGAGCATGGCTATATGGCCTACGCCATCGATCCGATGGGATACGGGGAGTCGGACCGGCCGTTCGAAGGAGACTACGCCGTTGCTGCGCAGGCGGAGTACGTTCGCGCAGCGCTAGGCTCGCTGCGTGTTGATCGCGCGACGGTCGTTGGCGTGGAGATCGGCGCCGGAATCGCACTCCGGCTTGCGATCAATTCCCCGGAACTGGTCTCGACGCTCGTGCTCATCAATCCGGTCGCCTTTGACGCCTGGCCGAGCGATGATGTTCGCTACCTGCAGAACGCAACGGTGCGACATGCGGTCCGCCTCGCTCGCGGCATACTCGGAGCGGCGGCGCTTCTCGAACCGCTGCTGGTGGGAAGCGTGGCCGATCCCGGTCACATGCCGCAGCGCCTGATCGCCCGCTATCTGGCGCCGTATACCGGCACCGACGGGGCCGTCCACCTGCTCGATCTCGCGCGTGCGCTGCACACCGAAGATCTGGAGGATCCTGAACTGACGCGAATACGGCAGCGCACGGTAATCGTGCGAGGAGAGGAGGATCGTTCCCTCTCGGCCACGATCGCGGCAAGGCTGCACGCGGGTATTCCTGGGAGCGCCATGCGGACCATCCCGGGCGCTGCCCGGCTGCTCCCGGAAGACGCTCCCGATCAGCTCACCGACCTGCTGCTGCGAGTTCTTGACGGCGTGCGGATCGAAGAGGACGACGCCGAGTGGAACGAATCATGATGGGAACAAGTAGCACGAAGTGGCAGGCAAGGCCCAGGAACGCTATATTAGACAGTCTTTCACCCCAAACATGGACTTCATGGCAAAGAACAGAAATCGTCAGCGTTACGCACCATCCCAGCCGACGCCGTTCGAACAGGCGCGCGACGAGCTTCTCCAGCACATCATGCGTTGCGGTGTGCTCGAGTCTGCCAACGAACACCAGGCCGAGTGGTTCGACGACACAATGGCCTACATCGGGGACCGGTTCCCCGAGCTGAAGGAGCCGGAGATTGCCGAGCTCCGTACGCTTGGCCAGCGGTTCTGCGAGCCTCCCAAGGCTCGTGTGGTGGCGGAAAGCTCGGCAGCCTGACGACTTGATCGATTTGGACGCCTCCTCTGGAGGCGTTCGGTTTTTCGAGCGGTGCGCCGTGCATCATCGGCGCCCCGCCAGCGCTCGGCGTACTCCGGCACCGACCCGGACGCCGCCTGCCAGCCCCAACTCCGCAAACGGCACGGCACCTCCCCACCGCGGGCCCTCAACGCCCAGCGCGACGAGCAGCAGCTCGCGGGTCGCGTCGTCCGTCAGGCGCACGCTCACCCCGCCACCGCCGTAGAGCGACCACCGCCGGGAAAATTCCGGGTCGAGTACGAACCGCGCCATCAGGTCGCCACGCCCCTCGCTTCGCCGTCCGCCTTCCGGCCGCTCCCCAACGCCCGCGCCGACGGTCAGGTCCAGTCTCAGATATCGGGAGCCCCTAACCGACACCCCAGCAGCCAGATGTGCAGCGGTCTCTCGCGCGATCAGGGCGTCGGCGCGCAGGTGCGGCTGCAGCGCTCCGCTCGCGCCCTGTGCCGGACACGTGAGAGCGACGGCGGCCACTAGTGCCACCGCGCACAACAACCGCTCAGGGAAACGACAGCGTGAGCGCAGCGAGAAAATCGGTCGTTCCGGTGAAGGCGAATTCCGGCTGCCCCGGTCCGACGACCGGATTGGGCACCAGCCACGCGTCGGAGTTGAGATCGAGCCGGATCGTCACGGTCTCGCCGGCGACGATCGTGTGCGCGACGTTCCGCGTTATGCTCAACGACGTCGCGCCGCCGAGCAAGTCTATCGGAGCGACCCCCGGCATCGCCAGCGTCGCCTGCGTGAGCGTCAGGCGGGCGCTGATGTAGCCGCCGGCAGGTACCGTATCGAGTGTCGTCACCAGATCGCCCGGCACGGTGCCGATCGTGGCCTGCGCCACGAGCGCACCTGTATCCGGTACGCTGGCCGTGGAGTTCGTCCGGATCAGATCGACCGCGAAGCGAATCGCAACCGTCGGCCGCGATCCGCCGGTCGTCACCGGTTCGGCGCCCGCGGGATCGTCTTCTACCCGCACTTGCACCCTTGCCCATCCGTCTCCACCCGGCAGGCCCACCACGCCCTGCAGGTGTCGCTCCGCGCAGGCTCCGGCGAGCGCCACGAGCACCAGCGCCATCAATATCTTCCGCATAACGACCTCCATCAGTCGCGTTGCTCGCGCGTCCGGGCGAGCGCCAGTGTGTAGTCGGCGATCGTCAGGAACGACGCCACTCCCACGATCATCACCACCTGTGCCGCTTCTTCCGGCCTGACGGTCAAGAGCAGAATCGCCGCCAGCTGCAGCACCGTCACGATCTTTCCCGACATGCGCACCATGAACGAAGCGGGGCTCAGTCCAGGCGTCAGTGCCGCCACGACGGCTCCAACCGCTACGGCTAAGTCGCGCGAGAGCAATATGCCCCACTGGACGGCGGTCACTTCCCCGTAAATGAGAAACGCGGTGAACGCCGCGAGCATGAACGTCTTGTCGGCAATCGGATCGAGCATCGCGCCCCACCGTGACGTGCGCCCCAGTCGCCGCGCCATCCACCCGTCCAGTAGATCGGAGGCAGACGCCATGCCAAGAAGCGCGAGCCGCATTCCCGTCGTCTCGGCCAGCAGAAACGCGGCCGCGAGCGGAAACCGCACGATGCTGAGAAGATTGGGAAGCGAGAAGATGCGCGGAACGGGCATCGGGACAAGCTATTGCGGGCAGCGATCAACGGGAAATGGGAAAGAGGCTTCCCGCCTTCCACTCCCCTTTCCCGATCCGGCTCTCCTTTTCCCTGTTCCCATTTCCCGTTCCCGGTCTCTGGACTAACATCCTGCCTCCATGTCAAGCTTCGGTTCCGCTTCGTTCACCCACGCGCTCGCCGACCTGTCGGGAGTCGCGGCGGCATCGCTCCGCGATCCCGCGCTGCTGGGGGGATTGCTCGTTGCCGCAGCCGGCGCGCTCGGTGTCGCCAGCATAGCCCCACCCACGATCCGGCAACAGCCTGACGAGTCGGTCAGCGGAGTACTGCTGCTCGATGGCTGTCACATCGCGTTGCACAGCGTGCCCTCGCAAGGAATTCTCATGCTCGACGTGCTCGCGCCGGTCAACCGGGATGTGCGCAAGGCGATCGAGGTTTTCAGCCGCCGCCTCGCCCCGCGGGCGATCGCGCAGGAGGAGCGCGAGCGCGGATGAGCGCGGGCGTATCGGCGTCCGTCGTGGCCACCACGGCGCACCTCGCGCTCAGCATCCTGCTCATCGTCTGGACCATCCTGGTGGCGGGACGAATCGCGCGGCGACGTGACGCCTCCGCGACGTTGCTCATGATCAGCGGGCTTGGAGGGTTGCTGATTGCGCCGGCCGCCTTTGTGGAGGGGATGGCGGGTTCAGTGACTACCGGCCGGGCGCTGTCGGCCCTGGTCTGGCTCTGGCCGGCAACCTGCCTCGTCATACTGTTGCAGGCGGTATATGCGACCGCACGCGGCTACGTTGGCCGGCCACTCGGCACCGTCATCGTGGTGTACGACCTGCTGGTGGCGGCGATGGCGCTGGTGCGTTACGACATCTTGTTAGGTGGAGCGCCGATCGAGCCGCTGGTTGCGATGTCGGCCGCCGGCGCCAGGGCGCTCGACATAGCGGCCAGTGCGGCCGCGACCGGGCATCCCTTCTTCCTGTTTCCACCCGTGCTCGCGCCGGCGGTCCCCGCCCGCTCGCGTGGATTGGGCGTGCTCGTCCGCTCCGGAGTGGCGATCGTGATCACCGTCTGGAGCACACTGCTCCTGCTGGCGATAGCGCCGGCCTGGAGAGCGGCAACATCCTTCCGCCCGTTCGCTCGCGAACGGCTTCAGGAGCGTCCCGCCGGTGACCTCGCGATCGGCGCGAGGCTGTTTTCCGTGGTCGATGGACTGGGCCCGCAGGATCACGCGGTAACGCGCGATGTGTCGCTTGCGCGCGAGCTCGGCCTCACCGCACTCAGCGTGTTCATCGCGCCGGGGGCGGCGAGCGATGCGCTGACCGATTCGCTCGCCAGCGCGGTGGAGGGGCCGCGGCAGGCCGGAGCCGTACTCATCGCGGTGCTCGCCGCGGGGGACGATCGGGGCGGTGCTCTTCCGGCGGATGCAGCCGGGGAGGCGAGGCTTGCGCGCGAGATCGAATTGATCGTCAGGCGATTGCGTCCAGAGTATCTGGTTCCGGTGGCACCCGCCGCCATTGCCGCTCATCCGGGCCCCGCCACCGATTGGATTCCGTACCTGCGCTCCGCCGCCGACGTGGCGCACCGCTCGCGGCCGGCCACCCGCGTCATGCTGCCGCTGTCGGGCTTTTCGTCGGCCGACAGCACGCTCTATGTCTGGGCTCGCGGTCCCGCCTCGCC
Source organism: Gemmatimonadaceae bacterium (assembly GCA_035512875.1). Classification (GTDB taxonomy): domain Bacteria; phylum Gemmatimonadota; class Gemmatimonadetes; order Gemmatimonadales; family Gemmatimonadaceae; genus JALZIF01. The sequence continues at coordinate 8,740 of DATKDD010000139.1, forward strand.
TATCGATGCCGTTGGCTTCCGCCTGAGGGCGAGCGTACATGGGGGCGCGGGGGTCGAAGCGCGGCTGCTGGCCGCCGAGCGATGGATGCGGCTCACGGCCGGCTCGCCGATGGAGCACTGGCTGCTCGAGGTGGGAGCATGGCCGGCGGTGTTCGGCGACCACAACCAGGAACGCGCAATCTGGGGCGCCCTGGCGTGGGCATCCCGGCAGCCATCGGTCCGCGGGGTAGTGGTGCACGCCGCCGCGGACTACGGTGCGCCCGTAGGCCTTCGCACCGTCAGTGGACGCATCCGGCCGGCTGGAGTCAGAATGGGAGCCGCCGTGCGGGCGTTCGACGAGGCCGCCGAGCGGGCAGAGCCGGTACCCGCTATCCGTTAGGCGTGCCGCGCACGATACCTTGTACGAACCGCCGGGGATCGAACCAGCGCTCTGCCAGCCGATGTATCGACTCGGGCGACACCGCGCGCACATTCTCTTCGTAGCGCGCGAGAGTTTCCAGCGAACTGAACAGCCAGGCATCGACCGCCTCGCCAAGCACGGTGGCACCGCTCGCCTGACGAATGGCATGCGTACCGATCGCATACTCCTGGGCGCGCCGTAGCTCCTCGTCCTGGACCGGCGCCAGCCGCAGCGCGGCGAACTCCGCCAGAAGTGCCTGTCGCGCTTCCTCCTCCCGTTCCGGCGACGTCGCGATGTACGCGGCGAACATGCCGCCCGCTACGCGCTCTACCGGATAGGCGAACACCGAATACGCGAGCGACCGTT
>DATKDD010000140.1:0-4591 GCA_035512875.1 Gemmatimonadaceae bacterium
CTGCGCTCCGCTTCATGCCCGAACTCATCGTACGCCGCGCGACAGGCGACGACGCCGCCGATGTCGCGCATCTGTTCTCTACGCTCGGCTATCCCATCGAGCCTGACGACGTGCCGTCCAGGCTCGCCAGGCTCGACGCGAGCTCCGATGCAGTGCTCCTGGCGATGGATGAAACAGGCAACTCGCTCGGCCTGATTGCACTCCACGTCTTTCCGATCATTCACGTTGCCCGCCCTCTCGCGCTCATCACCGGCCTGGTAGTATCGCCAGACTCACGAGGGCGCGGAGTGGGACGCACGCTGGTCGAGGCGGCCAGGGCTTGGGCGCTCGAGCGGAAGTGTGATCGTTTGATGGTGACCAGCGCCGAACACCGGATCGATGCTCATGCCTTCTACCCTGCAGTCGGCATGCCGTACACAGGCCGGCGATTCGTCAGCGCCTTGCCGCAGGGGTTGTAGCCGAGTCAGGCGCCGCGGTGATTCCGAACGGGGCAGTGACCAGCGAATCGCCACGCCTGAGGGTCAGATCCACCGGAGGCTCGTAAATTATGCGCTGCGACACGTCCGGTTCGCTCATCGCGCGCATAAGCTCCTGCCGAGGACCCTGAATTCTCGAGAGCGAGTCACGCAGATCATGCACCTCGATCTTCGTAATCGGTTTCGCCACGTCGTCGCCGCACGCCGCGATCACACACACGAGACAAAAGATGCGCAGGCCGATCTGGTTGTTCATCGCCCGTTCCTCCGTGCCGGCTCACGGTCGTCCGACGGCGCGCCGTGCGCAAGCCAATTGCGATAGGCGTCGCCGGTGTTCGCCAGCTTCCACTCGTCCCAGATGTTGATGGCCATGGCGCGTACGCCGCCATTCCCAGCGCCGGCATGCAGCGTACACTCGAGCAACCAGCCCTCGAAGTGCTCCGGCTCGGGATCCCGCTCGATCGTCGCCTCGAGCAGTTCGCGCTTGATCGTCAGGCCTATCGCGTCGGCGGATGTGTCGCGCTTGCGGCGCCGGCGGCGCCCCTCGCTCGCCTCCAGCGCTACCAACAGCTCACGGCAGAAGTTCCCGGGACGCATCGTCGTCATTACGAGGTACCTCGATCCACCGGACGCGTCCTCACGACAGAAGCCATTCGCGATCTCCATCGGTAGTATCGGCCGGGCCGCTCGTGAGCCCGATCCGCATCGGGAACGCGCGCTGTGCCGGCCGCGAAAAGCCGCGGTCCGCGGCGACCAGGTCGAGCTCCAGCGTTTCCACGTCGAGCACCGCCACACGTTCGTCGGGCAGGGCCATGAGCGTCGCCACGCCTTTGAGATACCCGTGGCAGCTTCGACAGGTGTCTACGCGCCGCATCTCTTCGTTCCCTTCGACCACGAACCCGGCGAGCTGCTTGTGATCACGCTCGTCACAGAAGGGGCAGTGCAGCAAGCCGAACTTCCAATCGCAGGAACAGCGCCCGCAGCGCACGCGCCGCTCCCGTTCCAGTCCCCGCGTTTCAGCGAGCGCGGGCCACGCCGCGCAGACAGGACAGTGCCCGTAAGGCCATCCCTGCGGCACCTCCGCCGCCAGTCTACGGCGACAGGCGCGCAGAATCGGCATCGTCGCAAGCTGTAGCACGGCCGCGAGCGGAGCCGTGGCCGCACCCCGAGCTTCGGCGAGCCGCTCGAGCATCGGTTCATCCAGCCCAATGGCCGCTTCGAGCAGCCGTAATGCATTCGCCTCGTCGAGCTGCATCGAGCCCAGCTCGGCGCGGCCTTTCAGCTCGGCCGCGGCGGCTCGAAGCATGGTGTCGAGCCACTCGCGCACGCGTGCTCCTTCCAGTGCAAGCCTCGCTTCGTGGAGTAGTGGCGCCCGTACTTCTCGATTGGCGGCCAGTCCGATCTCCACTCTCCATGGCTCCCCGGCCGCATCCTGGGCGCGCTCGAGCAGCCGAAGCCATGGTCCCCACTCCGGGTTCTCCGTCGCAGCCGCGGAAAAGGTCACTGACGGCGAGCCGTGCCTAGCGGAAGCGGTCCGTTGCATTCTGGAAGTGTGGTCACGCAGGGAGTATTGGCGTAGATCACCGATCCCTCGTGCATTTCTATTACGCTGCCGCGGTTGCCGATGTCCGCGCCCGGTCCCCCTCCGCGCACCCGCGTCGCCTCCGGACTGCCACAGGCGCCAAGCACGAGCTGTGCGCACGCCACGATTACGATCGTCGGGCGCACCCTCATGGCGACATCACTTGCGAGCCCGCCACGTGCACGGACTCCGACGAGAGAAGCACCGCCATGCGCAGCAGCAACCCTCCCACCAGCACGAGCGATGCCGCCGCCGCATGTGGATTGGTCACGCGAACGAAGTTGCCGCGGGAGATCGCCAGCGGCAACAGTATCCCGCCGATGACCACGCCGAGTACCAGCAACACGCCCCACCATCCGAGAAACACGCGCGCTGCCGCACCCAGCGAAACAATGAAAATCACCAGCACGATGAACTCGAGCACCAGAGCGACATCGTCGAACCGCGTAAGGCGCTCGCGTGCCTGAGGTGCGATGTTTCGCCCAACGCCGAGCAGTATGAGCAGCGCGGCGGCTGTCGAGGCTCCGGAAAAGAGAAACAGCATGCCCAGCCAGTTCGAATCGGCCCACACGGGGCGGTTGCTCACCGACACGAGTACTCCGGTGTACCCGGCGAGAAACAGACCGAGCAGAATGCCGGCGACGGCCAGCACGGAGGCGAACAGCCCAGTCGAAAGCGGGCGCAGCCACCGCCTGCGCACTACCCCGCCCTCATACACCGCGCCCAGCGCGAGTAGAGAGGCAACTCCGCTGAACAACAGCAGCGCCCAGGACCCGAACGACATCGGCGACCACCACTTGAAGATCGGCCGCCCGGTCTCGGACTGGATGAGCATGTGCCAGAAGCGTTCCGGCCGATGCAGATCCGCCACGAGAAGCACCCCACTGATCACCGCCCCGATGAACGCGATGTAGTAGGCCATCCGCACTATCGGCCGGTCTGCCGGTCGGCCGACGAGGTGTAACAAGCCACCTATTGCCAACGCGCCCCCGGCGATCCCCCCCACGAAAAAGTAGGGGACGATCCACCAGGTCCAATCCGGCGGGGTCGTGAAGAAGGTGTCGGGCATTCGGGTCGGAATCGGGAATTAGCAGTCAGGAATCAGGAAATCGGCAGTGGGAAATGGGAATGGGAAATTGATCCCAGTCGGCGAAGTGCCGATCCGGGCGGCACCCGTTACGGCTCAGGTGGTGCGCGGCGTTCTGCTTCGGCGACCTCCTCCGAGCGGCGCGCCTTGAGCGTCACGAGGCCGGTGACGGCCAGCGCCGCCGCTCCGACCGTAGCCAGCGCGGCACTCGGTCCCAGGTTGCGACTCGGAAGCTTGGGCTCGCGCGGCAAGGCATACACTTCGGGCTCGTCGACCAGCAGGAAGAAGGCATTGAGCCCGCCTAACGGTCCTTCCGGATCGGCCCCGTAGAGATAAGCGCGCTCCTCACCCTGGGCATGGAGCTGCTCCACCCGCCGTTGCGCGCGTTCGCGCAGCTCCGAAATCGGCCCGAACTGGATCGAATCGGTAGGGCATGCCTTGGAGCACGCTGGTTCGAGCCCCTGGCTGATGCGGTCGTAGCAGAGCGTGCACTTCTGCGCCGTACCCGAAACATGATTGATGTCGATCACACCGAACGGACACGCCGCGATGCAATCGCGGCACCCGTTGCACGCGTTGGACTGGATGACCACGGTGTCGAACTCCGTCCTGACGATAGCACCTGTCGGACAGACCTCGAGACACGGTGCCTGCACGCAGTGCTTGCACACATCGCTCATCATCAGCCAGCGCCCGTCGTACGGCTGGTCGAACTGCTCGATGAATTGCACGTGCCGCCAGGTAGTGCCACTCAGGCGCACGGTGTTGTCGTAGCTCAGCCCGCTCAACTGGCCCGGCATTTCGGAGCCGGGAAGTTGATTCCAGTTCTTGCACGCGACTTCGCACGCCTTGCATCCGATGCAGACGGTGGTGTCGGTAAAGAAGCCCATTGGTTCGGACATGATGAAATCAGGAATTAGGAATTGGGAATTAGGAATCAGGGACCAGGGATAGGAATTAGGGCTAGGGATCCCAAATTCCTATTTCCTGATTCCTATTTCCTAACCATCAGTCCTTCTCCACGTTGCACACGAATGCCTTGCCCTCGTGCATCGAGACGTTCGGGTCGCCAATGAGCGAGGTCAGCGAATTCACCACGTCACCGGTCGACAGCCCCATCCACCCCCAGTGCCACGGCATTCCCACGTGATGCAGTGGCTTGCCGGCGATCTGCATTACACCAATGCGGTTGGTCACCAGCGCCTTGGCGCGGATCACCCCCCGTGGGGAGCTGATGCGCACCCGGTCGAGATTGCGTATCCCTTTCTCCGTCGCAAGCGCCGTCCCCATCTCTATGAACAACTCGGGTTGCAGCTCGGCCAGCCACGGCAGCCACCGACTCATCGCTCCCGCCAGATAGTGCTCGGTCAATCGATAGGTCGTGATCACGTGAGGAAAGCGGGGATCGCCGACAGCGGCGAGCTGGTTTCCGGCATGGCTCTCGAG
>DATKDD010000141.1:0-6212 GCA_035512875.1 Gemmatimonadaceae bacterium
TCCGGCGAAAAAGAAGCCGTAGCCGAGCTGCCGGTGCTCAAGCGCGCGTTCGAGTTTCTCAAGGACGGGCGGGGGCTGTGGGAGGCGAATCTCTCCCCGGAAGAGCGCGCCGCGCTGGCGCCGCTCAGCCTACTCACGGCCAAGCCCGTGCTGTACGCGGCCAACGTCACCGACCACGAGCTGTCGGGCGACGAGGGGCCCCATCTCAAGGCGCTGCGCGAGGCAGTCGTGAAAAGCGGCGAGCACGCGCAGGTGGTTCCCTTCTCCGCGCGCATCGAAGCCGAGCTGGCGCAGCTGGCCGCGGAAGACCGCGACGAGTTTCTCCACTCGCTCGGGCTCCATTCGGCCGGCCTCGACCGGCTCATTCAGGCGAGCTACGAGCTGCTCGGCCTCCAGACGTACTTCACCGCCGGCGAGCAGGAAGTTCGCGCGTGGACCATCCATCGCGGCGACACTGCGCCGAAAGCAGCGGGCGTGATCCACACTGACTTCGAGCGCGGGTTCATTCGGGCCGAGACGGTGAGCCTCGCCGACTTCGTCGCCAGCGGCGGGTTGAAGGAGGCGCGGGACAAGGGGCTCGTGCGCTCCGAGGGCAAGGAATACGTCGTGCAGGATGGCGACGTGATGCTTTTCAGATTCAATGTCTAGCTAACGGCGGCCGCAGATGGCCGCGAGATATCGGGCCGCATCCGCTTGCAGCTTTTTACGCTTCGCTACAGTCTATCCTGACCATCTAATTCTTTTTCGCTGTCTAATTGGTAGTTAGGCAGACCAGTGATGCTGATGCCCGTCCAAAGTTCAATCCGACGACACGCTCCTATGATGCTGGCGCCGGTAATCATCGCGAGTTTTTCGATGCTCGTGCCCGCAATGACGGGCGCTCAGCTCGCGGACAGTGTGCGCGCGAGCGTGCGTGCCCGCGTCGAGCACGGCTGGACGCCCGGCATGGTGGTCGGCGTCGTAGACAGCTCCGGTAGTCACTTCTTCTCGGCCGGCTCGACGTCGATGCGCGGCGGGAACGCGGTTGACGAGCAGACGATCTTCGAGATTGGCTCCGTCACCAAGTTGTTCACCACGTTGTTATTGACGGCAATGGCATCACGCGGCGAGGTCGAGTTAGACGAGCCAGTATCGGCCCTGCTGCCAGACTCGGTTCACGTGCCGCAACGAGACAGCGTGATCACTTTACGCATGCTGGCTTTGCATCGATCGGGACTGCCCGACCTGCCGCCCAATTGGGTGTCACCCGACTCTGCGAATCCATACGCAGCGTACGACTCGGTACAGCTATATGCGTTCCTGCGCGACTATTCGCTTCCACGCGCCCCCGGCACGCGATTCGTGTACTCGAACCTGGGGTCTGGCCTCCTCGGCTTCGCGCTCGCGCGACATGCCCGGATGTCGTATGAAGAATTGCTGCGAGCGCGCGTCCTGGAACCGCTCGGGTTGAGACGCACGGGCATTAGCCGTGACTCCGCCGCGCTGCTGCGCTCCGCTCGCGGTCATACCGAGTCGGGTGAGACGCCTGATTGGCAATTCGACGCACTCGCGGGCGCTGGAGCGTTGCGTTCGACAGCGGCGGATCTGGCCGTGCTGCTGCGCGCGATCATTGATCGGCACTCTCAAGTCGATTCCGCAATCGCGCTGACATTGCCGACTACTTCGCGGACTGCGCTGGGTTGGAATGTCCGCCGTGAGACCGGCAGCACCATACTGTATGTGGGCGGTCGAACTGGCGGCTTCCGAAGCTTTATCGGAGTGAACTTGTCAGCACGGCGCGGCGTCGTCGCCCTCACGAATTCCGGGATGGGAGTAGACGACCTGGGATTCCATATGCTGACGCGGAGCACGCCTTTGATAGTCGTGCGTGAGTCGATCACGCTGCCGTTCGACTCACTTCGATCGTATGTAGGCGAGTACGCATCGACAGCCGGGCAACCGGTCCTTGTTCGCCTCGATGGAAATCAGCTTGTGGCGCAAGTGGGCGGCTTGGGCCATGCCAACATCTACCCCTCGAAGACCGACGAATTCTTTGCACGGTTGGCAAACGTTCAGCTCGCTTTCACACGCGACGGCACTGGACGCGTGTCCGGGCTCACCCTCTATGTGAATGGCCGCGGCACGGCAGCACAGCGAAACCCGGTCCCGCCCGGTGTGGAACTCATCTATTCGGAGCCATCGGCCGCGTGGTTTGAGGATGCAGGGGTACACGGCGACCTCTCCGCAGACGGACGTTGGCTCCTCCTCGGCGACTGGCGCCACCGAAAGGTGATTGACGTTCGCACCGGCGGCGAGACGACACTGGAGGCCGTAGCTCCCACGCACGGGCTCGACCGGCTTTTTGGGCTCCTCCGCGTCGGAACCAACCGCAGAGCGCTATACGGCGTCCGCGGTGAGGAGCGTGGTTGGTTCCTCGAAGACGCGGCGGGCCCGGTATACACGGGGCTCCCTCCCAGTGCGTCTGTCGCGTGGTCGTCAGACGGAAGGCGGCTGGCCTACTTCATCGGGTCCGGAGACACGCTCTTCGTGAGGACAGACGGCGGCGAACGGGCAGTCCCCGTGGGTCGGCCGGCCGCGCCACCCATCTGGGCGCCGGATGGAAGCGCCGTATACGTTCTCGTCTCCAACCAGGACGGCGCGGGCGCACTGCTGCGCGTCCGCCCGGATGTGGGCGCGGTGGACACGCTCCGCAACGGGCTCTACATCTCCACCGGCGTCAATCGCGTTGCGGTCTCGTCGCGAGGCGATCTGCTCTTCCTCGCCTTGGCCGACTCCACCGAGCCGCGGCCGGAAACGCGCCACGATCCCACGGCGGACCGCGACCTCGACATCTATGCGCTGGAGCTCGGCTCCGGCGCGCTCCGTCCCTTCGCGCAGACACGGTACGATGAGTTCGCTCCGGCCATCGTGAACGGCCATCTGTACTGGACGCGAAACGCATACGCCGACGCGGTCGTAATTCTGCGCGCCGGCGGCGGAGAGCCGCACACGAAGATCGAGAACGCGGTACTGCCCTCGTGGGGTCCGCAGGGACGGCGATTGGCCTTCACTCACGGCGGCGGCGGCGCCGATGGGGCGCTCTCGATGGATGCGGCGGTGGTGGAGCTTGATGCCGACGGGTCTCCGGTAGGGCAATCGACGCCGATCGTCGCGGGGCTGCACGAGGACTTCACGCCCGCGTGGTCACCGGACGGCTCGTGGATCGCATATCATTCGCACCGTTCCACCGCGCCGGTACCGTACTACGCAGGCGAGGGGACGACCGACGATCTTTATATCCGCCGTCCGGACGCGCCGATGCAGACCGAGATCCGCCTTACCGACTTCGGTTGGGAGGTCGGCACTGCGGACTGGTCCCCCGACGGGCGACAGCTCGTGTTCGATTCGTGGGAGCGTGGTGGACGGCCGGGTGTCTCGAAGCCTTGGATCGCGACGATCGACCCAGCGACCGGTGGCCTACTCGGCGTCGAGCGGCTATTGCTCCCCAAGGGGATCGACAACGCGACCATGGCGGCGTGGTCGCCCGCCGGTGACGAGATCGCGCTCGACGTACGCCTCGGCGGCGAACGCCACGAGCTCTGGATGGTCCGCGTGGACGGCTCCGGTGCAGAGAAGCTCTTCGAGTTCGAGAGCCGCACCTACGGTGGCCTCGACTGGACACCGGACGCGCGGGCGATTGTCGTCTCCGCGCTCACCGATGGTCGAATGCAGCTTTTCCGGATTGACCGTGCGACGCGCCAGATGGAGCAACTCACTCGTGATGCCGCCAACCTTCTGCACCCCAAGGTGTCGCCCGACGGTCGATGGATTGCCGCAAGTCGCCTCGTGCGCACGAAGGAGATCTGGCGAACGGAGATTCCCCAATGAGGCGATTCACCAGCCACCCGATCAGCGTGCTTTTCCTGCTGGCCTGGATCGCACCGGCCCGCGCGCAGCAGCCAGAGGCGCCTCGCTTTCACGGACGCCTGGTTATCGATACCGTCCATAGCCTGGCAATCCAGGGCAACCTCCTCGGTGACCCCGCCGATCAGCAGATTGCCGTTTATCTGCCGCCGGGCTACGACCGCTATCCCACGACACGTTACCCGACCGTTTACCTGCTTCCATCGTTTGATGGTTCCGCGACCACCTGGACGCGGGCATGGCCGCGCCTGTTCGGTCCCCGGGCCGGCATCGCGGTGGTGGACAGCGTAATGGCGGCGGCGCGCAGCCCCGAGATGATCGTAGTGATGCCGAACGGGCGAAATCGCTACCATGGCAGCTTCTTCGTGAACTCATCCGTGACTGGCAACTGGGGAGACTTTCTGGCAGTTGACCTCGTCGCCGAGATTGACCGCAAGTACCGGACGATTCCAAAGGCAGAGAGCCGCGGTGTCGCTGGACATTCGATGGGTGGCACCGCCGCGGTCTGGGCAGCGATGCACCACCCGGACGTGTTTGGGGCGGTCTATGGACTCTCGCCGTGCTGTTTGGCGTTCGTGGATTATGGCCCAACCGGTCAAGAAGTGTGGGAACGGCTCCCAGGATACAAAAATTTCGATGAACTCGAGCGCGCGTATCGCTCCGGCGACTTTCCGGCAATGGTGATGATCGCGCTTGCCGCAGCGATTTCACCGAATTCTAGCCGGAGGCCGTTCTTTGTAGATCTCCCGTTCTCAAGTCTTGGCGGTAACCCCCGCCCCCTCGAGCCAGCGTATTCTAAGTGGCAGGTGGCGTTTCCTCTCGCTCAACTGGACCGGCTGGGCGAACACGTGCGCAGCCTGAGAGGAATTCGCTTCGATCACGGGAATGCGGAATCCCAACCGCTCACGGAGGCAGCACGGCGTTTCTCACGTGCCCTCTCCGAGCGAGCGATTCCGCATACGTATGAGGTTTACGATGGGACGCACCACAATCGAATCATGGACCGACTCGCGTCACGGGTACTGCCGTTCTTTGGGAAGAGTTTGGTTTTTCCTGCACCCGACGTGCGGTAGCGAAAGTTGGGCTTGTTGTCGCAGATTCTTCACCTTCTCCCCTGCCTCTGGAGGTCTCATGCGTACGTCCCACCGGTTCTTCAGCTGTGCCATCGTCGTCGTGCTGGTTGCGTGTGGCACGTCAGCACCTCCGGATACGTCCTCCGAGAATGCGCCAGCGGCCATGAGCGCAGACGAAGCCGCGGTTCTCGAAGCGCTGGAACAGATCGATCTCCAGTGGGAGCAAGCAGCTAATCGCGGCGATGCAGCTGGGATCGCCAGTCTATATACCGATGACGGAGTCTTGCTGCCGCCGAATTCTGAGATCGTTCAAGGACAAGCAAACATACAGCAGGCGCTGCAGGCGTTTATTGACGCCGGCATGACCAACGTGGACTTTACTCGCGTGGCCGCCGGAACAAGTGGTGATCTGGCATACGAGATCGGCCGCTATTCTCTGGACCTGCGGCCCCAGGGCGCCGCTCCGATAACCGATATCGGCAAGTATGTTATCGTGGCACGCAGGCAGTCTGACGGCACATGGCGGCTCATAGCCGACATCTTCAACACGAGTCAGCCGCCCGCACCGCCGCAGCGGTAGTGCCAGAGTTGAACCAGACCGGCCCCGCGGGCCGCCTTCATTCGCGAGCGGGTGCCGGATGCGAGTCGGCTGGTGGTACGATCTTCGGCTGCGCGGGGTCGTTCTCGTAATGCGGTGACATGATCTGGACGCCCTGCTCGTTGAAGCAATCCTGGATGTTGGCGTGGAGGTCGGATAGCACCTGAATGCGGCGCTCGGGATGCTCGAGGTGCGCGTTCAACTGGTACTCCACGTAGAAGTCCGCGAGAGCAGACTGGCGCACGAACGGCCGCGGATCGCTTCGCAATCCGTCCGTGCGCCCCGCGGCCTCGATGAGCAGCGTGTGCACCTGCCGCCAGGGCGCGTCATACCCGATCGTAACGGAGGTGTAGAGCAGCACGCCGTCGTGCGCCGTCCCTGTCGCGACGCCATCGGCGATCCGTGAGAAATTCTTCGTGGTCGTGGCCACGAGCACCGCATTCGGGATCGTGACCAGCTCCTGCTTGTTCGTCCGGATCTTGGTGGAAAGCATCCCGAGCTCGGCCACGGTGCCCTCCGTGTCGTTCACGCGAACGTAATCACCCGGCCTGAACGCCCGCGAGTACATCAGCACAAGTCCGCTCATCGCCTGGTTCACGAGCCCGGAGGACCCGAGCGACAGCATCAGCCCGACGAGC
>DATKDD010000142.1:0-2467 GCA_035512875.1 Gemmatimonadaceae bacterium
AGTGATGCTGTTCACTCTCATGGTGGCGGTCGGCACCGGCATCATTTTCGGCATTGCACCGGCGATTCGTGCCTCACGACCGAACCTGCATGAGGACCTGAAAGATGGTGCGCGCGGAACGAGCGGCGGAGCCGGCCGCGGTCGGCTGCGCTCCGGGTTGGTGGTCGGCGAGTTGGCACTGTCGGTGGTGCTGCTGGTCGGAGCGATGCTGATGATGCGCAGCTTCCTCGCGCTGCAAAGCGCAAATCCGGGTTTCGATCAGTCGCAGTTGCTCACGATGCGCATGTTCCTGGCGGGCCCAAGCTATGCAAACGCGGCCGACCGCGCGGCATTCGTCGCCCGCCTGACACGAGAGGTCGAATCGCTCCCGGGAGTGGCGACGGCCGCGGTGGTGAGCTACGCGCCTCTCAGCGGAAGCAGTTCGAGCACGGTGGTCTCGATCGAGGGACGGGATCATGCGCCAGGCGAGCGTCCGCCGACCGCCTACCGTCCGATCTCGGAGCAGTACTTTGCGGCTCTTCGAGTACCGCTCGCCTCCGGCCGGCTTTTCACGTCCCAGGAAGTCGCCGATACCGCGGCCGGGCAGGTGATAATCAACGACGTCGCCGCTCGTGCATTCTGGCCGGACGACGACCCGCTTGGGAAGCGGTTCGAGATGTTCGGCGTCATGCGCACAGTCGTCGGCGTCGTCCCTGAAATTCAGCAGCGCAGCATAGACGGGCGGAGCGAATCACAGGTCTTTCTGCCTTACGCTGCAGTGGCCACGAGGCCAGTCACTTTACTGGCCAAGAGCCATGGCGATCCGGCGGCCTTGGCTGAGGAGGTGCGTGCGACGCTGACGCGGCTGGATCCCGGCCTTCCAGTTTACGACATGATGACGATGGAGCACATGGTGGCCGAGTCGTTCTGGGACCGCCGCCTGTACGGCTACATGTTCGCCGCCTTCGCGGCGATCGCGCTTCTGCTTGCGGCGGTCGGCGTGTACAGCGTCATGGCCTACGCCGTGGCGCAACGCACACACGAAATCGGCGTTCGTATGGCGGTCGGGGCCGAGGTACGCGATGTACTGCGGCTCGTCATGGCGCAGACGCTCAAGCTGGTCGGTGCCGGCATCGCGCTCGGCCTGGTCGGCGCACTCGCGCTCACGGGTGTGCTGGGTGGATTCCTCTATGGAGTAGGCTCCACCGATCCAATTTCGTTCGTGAGCATTCCGTTGTTTCTAGCGATCGTGGCGGTCGTTGCCAGCGTGGTGCCTGCCATGCGCGCCGCGCGGCTCAGCCCCACGATAAGCCTCCGGACCGAGTGAATCACATGCGTCCCAACTCGATAGGCTCGATTCGTCAATCCCCTCTGAGCGCGGTGGCATTGGCCGCTGTGCTGGCCCTGTGTGCCGGCGTTGCGGCGACGGGAATGACGCAGCAAGACCAGGCCGATCCTGCGCTGGCCCTCGCGCGCGTCGCCGCGCCCAGCGACGAGGGCACCGTACCTCCGCACACGATCGGACTGACTGCCGACTACTTTGAAGCAGTCGGCATATCCGGGGAGCCGGACCGTTCGCCGGTTGCGGATCCGAAGACCGTCACACCGTCCATCACTTCGCCGCCAGAAAGGCTCGCACGCAACGGTGCCGCGCCGAATGGAGCAGTCAAGGCGCGGGCGTGCGGCGACAGCAGCGTTTCATTGGCAGCGGCCAAAGCCCCGCCCACGACCGAGTCCTGAACGGAGTAGTGAATGTCGTCTCTCAGATCGTTGTTTACCGGCCGCTCGGTTGCGGTTCCCGCACCGGACGAGGCGCCGCTGGCGCCGAATACGCCGCTCGTCTCTCTGCGCGACGTCGAGAAATCGTACGCCGTCGCCGGCGGCCAGCAGTTCGTCCTCCGCCGTGTCACATTCGACATTCATCCTGGCGACTTCCTCAGCATCATGGGCCCCTCCGGGGCTGGCAAATCCACCCTGCTCGCTGTGTTAGGCATGCTCGACGCCGAATGGACCGGCGAGTACTACTTTGCCGGCCAGCCAGTGCATGCGCTCCCGCCAAAGGAGCGGCTCGGACTCAACCGGCGTCACATCGGTTTCGTCTTCCAGCAGTATCATCTGATCGACGACCTGACGGTCGCCGAGAATCTCGACGTACCGCTGTCGTACCGAAACGTGAAGAAGAGCGAGCGTGAGGCGATCGTCGCCGATACGCTCGACCGCTTCGGCATCGTTGGAAAGAAGGGGCTCTATCCGCGTCAGCTCTCCGGCGGGCAGCAGCAGCTGGTCGGCATCGCGCGCGCGCTCATAGCCAAACCGGCGCTCATCCTCGCCGACGAGCCGACGGGGAATCTCCACTCCGATCAGGGACGCGAGATCATGGAGCTGTTCACGACGCTCAACCAGCAGGGCACGACGATCGTGCAGGTGACCCACTCCGAGGTTAACGCCGCCTACGGCAGCCGGATCGTCAGGCTGCGGGATGGGTGGA
>DATKDD010000143.1:0-11789 GCA_035512875.1 Gemmatimonadaceae bacterium
CCCAGGCTGGTGACGCCGTATTCGTGCGTGCATCCGTGTACCACGATGTCGTGCGCCTCGAGCGAGCGTTCGTGAACCTCACCAATGTCGTGCACGAGCAGCAGACGCCGGCCCTCGAGCTCCACGCTGTGAGGTGACTCGTATAGCTCTACGCCAACTGCGCGGGCTGCCTCGGCTCGCAGCCCTTCCTGGTCGCCATCGTTGCGGCCGAACACTCCCGCCATCGCCGGATTGAGCTCGGTGAGCGATCGGAGTGCAAATGGGGAGCAGTAGTCCCCGGCGTGCAGAACCAATCCCGCTCCCGCATCGGCAATGCGCTGTCCTAACGCCTGAATGGCTGGCACCCGGTCATGAGAGTCGGCGAGGAGCGCGATGCGCATCAGCGATCGCTCCATTCGAGCCTGGTGCGTTCCTGCGCAACGAGATCCGCGTAAGTCTCCCGCGCGGTGGCGAGGGCCCACCGGTCGCCGTCGACGATCACCTCGGCCACGCGCCGCCGGGAGTTGTAGTTGGAGGTCATCGCGAATCCGTACGCTCCGGCCGATCGCACGGCGAGCAGGTCTCCCTGTTCGACCGCCTCCATTGTCCGCCCGAGTGCGAAAAAGTCCCCGCTTTCGCAGACCGGGCCCACCACGTCGAAGGTGCCGGTCTCTTCCCGCGGAACGATCGCCTCTATGTGATGGTACGCATCGTAATGCGAGGGGCGCAGCAGGTCGTTCATCCCTGCATCGGTAATAATGAAATCCCGGCCGCCGCTGCGCTTGCGGTAAAGCACCCTGGTGACCAGCACACCGGCGTTCCCCACCAGGTAACGCCCCGGCTCCACCAGGAGGGTCAGAGCGGTACCGGCAACCAGCGGCGCGAAGACTCCGGCAAATGCTTCGACATCCACCGGCTCCTCATCCTGGTACGACACGGCGAGCCCACCACCCACGTCGAGGTACGCGAGCTCGTGGGCGCCGTCGGCGCGCGCCTGCCTGACGAGCTCCAGCAGCCGCTCCGTACCCTCGCGGTAGGGATCCAGCAACGAGACTTGCGATCCCAGGTGCATGTCCAGGCCAGCCAGCGAAATGTTCGGCAGCGCCAGCGCGAGCCGCGCCATGGCCGGCGCCTCGTCGATCGGGATGCCGAACTTCATCCCCCGCTCGCCGGTCCGTATGTACCGGTGCGGGCTGTTCACCGTTACTTCCGGATTCACGCGCAGTGCGACCGGCGCACGTACGCCGCGCTCGCCGGCTACGGCGTCGAGCACCCTCAGCTCGCCTTCGGATTCCACATTCACGAGCAACACGCCGGCGTCGAGCGCCTCACGCAACTCGTCGGCGGTCTTCCCCACTCCGCTGAACACCACGTCGGCACCGGTCATGCCGGCTCGTAGCGCGCGGTACAGCTCACCCCCCGACACGATGTCCACGCCCGCTCCGAGCGATTTGAGAAGCGCCAGGATCGCGTGACTCGAATTGGCCTTCATGCTGTAGTGCAGGCGGTGCGGCACCTCGGCAAGCGCCGACGAGAGCCGGTTGTACTGCTCGCGAATGGCGCCGCTGCTGTAGACGTACACCGGCGTGCTGACTGCATCGACGATCCGCGGGAGCGGCACGTTCTCGCACGTCAAAACGCCGTTGGCCCGCGAGAAGCCGGCGGCTAGTACGCCTTCGCCCACACCGCCTCCGTGGTGGTGGCAGCCCCGCACTTGAGGCACTGCGTTGGCGCCTCGGCCGACTGGAATTCCTCGTCAGGCAGCACGCGAATGGTGGCCTTGGTCTCTTCCTTGATCTGCGTTTCGCAGTCGGCGCTGCCGCACCAGCCGGCGTAGACGAATCCGCCCGGACCTTCCATGATCCCGCGAAACCGGTCGTAGGTAATCGCGCCGCGGTAGCTGTTCGCCTCACGGCGCTCCCGGGCGGCCGCCAGCATGTCCTCCTGCATTTGCTCGAGCACCGTCTCGATCTCTTCACCCAGCACGGCGAGCGACACCGGCTGCTTGGCACGCGTGTCGCGCCTGACGAGCACCGCCTGGTTGGCGGCGACGTCGCGCGGACCCAGCTCCACCCGAATGGGCACGCCTCGCATCTCCCACTCGTAGTACTTGGCGCCGGGCTTGAGATGCTCGCGTGCATCGACCTTGATACGCAGCGCATTCGGATCGCGGCGTTCCCAGTCGCTCAGCTCACGCTCGAGGCGCGATGCCACCTCGAGAACGTGCGCACGCTCCTCATCGTTCCGCCAGATGGGGATTATCACGCATTCGATCGGCGCGAGCAGCGGTGGAATACGCAACCCGTTGTCGTCTCCGTGGGTCATTACCAGGCCGCCGATCATGCGGGTCGACGCGCCCCAGCTGGTGTTCCACGCGTACTCGGTGGCGCCCGATTCCGCCTGAAAGGTCAGGTCGAACGCCCTGGAGAAGTTCTGCCCGAGGTTGTGCGAGGTACCGGACTGCAGTGCCTTGTTGTCCTGCATCATCGCTTCGCATGCGTACGTGCGCACCGCGCCGGCGAACCGCTCCGAGTCGGTCTTCACTCCGGTGATGACCGGCATCGCCATCCACCCTTCCATGAAATCGCGGTACACGCCTAACATGCGCCGCGTCTCTTCCTCCGCTTCCTCGGCGGTGGCGTGCGCCGTGTGCCCTTCCTGCCAGAGAAACTCGAGAGTTCGCAGGAACAGGCGCGTACGCATCTCCCAGCGCACCACGTTGGCCCACTGATTCATCAGAATCGGCAGATCACGGTAGCTCTGAACCCACTTGGCGAACATCGCGTAGATGATCGTCTCCGAAGTGGGACGAACCACCAGCGGCTCCTCCAGCTCCTTGCCGCCGCCGTGAGTCACGACCGCCAGCTCGGGCGCAAAGCCCTTTACGTGCTCGGCTTCCTTGCGGAGGTAGCTCTCCGGTATGAAGAGGGGAAAATACGCGTTGCGGTGCCCGGTGGCCTTGAACATGTCATCCAGAGCGCGCTGCATGCGCTCCCAGATTCCATATCCGTCGGGACGGATGACCATGCAGCCGCGCACTGGAGAATAGTCCGCCAGCTCGGCACGGAGGACCACCTCGTTGTACCAGGCGCTGAAGTCCTTTGCACGAGGCGTCAGCTTCTTGTCGTCAGCCATTGGCCATCAAGTTTCCGCCGTCTCCTCATCATCGAACATCCAGGGATCGTGTGGGTCCACGACGTGCGCGTGCCGCGCCGGATCGTGCAGCGCCTCGGCGTGGTCCAGAAAGGCGTCGAGATCCACGGGCTGCTCCGCGCCATCGCTCAGCCGCCTGACCTGCGCACTGCCCTCCGGCTGGAGGATGCAGATTTTTAGTGCCCCTTCTCTGGCGGCCGCCTTCATTTGTGGCCCGAGCTTCTGCGCGCGAAGCGCGTACTCGACACGCAGGCCCCGCCGCCGCAGCTCGGTGGCGATGCACATTACGCGTTCGGTGGGAACTCCGTCCACTCCGGCAACCCAGTAGTCCAGCCTTTCTTGAAGGTCGGCGAGCAATCCGCGCTCACGTAGCAGCTCGCCCAGCACCACGTCGCCCATCCCGAACCCCAGGGCGGGAAGATCGGCGCCGCCTAACGCACCGAGCAGATCATCGTACCGGCCCCCGCCACAGATCGCCCGCATTTCGCCCCGCGCATCGAACAGCTCGAAGACGATCCCCGTGTAGTAGGCCAGCCCGCGGACGATCGAGAGATCGAGCTGCACGAAGTCGCCGATGCCCAGCGCCTGCAAGTACCGCGTATACGTCGTCAGGCCGTCCACCGCTTCGATGACCGCCGCGTCACCGGAGAACCGCTCGCGCAGCGCTTCGAGGTCCTGAATGGCCAGTACCTCGAGCACCGTTTCCGCCTCGTGCGTCCCTATCCCGGCTTCTTGCAGCTTGGCCAGCACTGAATCTCGCGGCTCGCGTTGCAGCTTGTCGGCGATAGCGAACACCACCGGCATCTGCCCGGGCGAAACTCCGCTCGCGGCAAGTACCGCCTGGAGCACCCGTCGATCCGAGATGCGCGCCCGCACGTCCGCGGCTGAAAGTCCGAGCTTGCGCATCACCTCGATCGCGACGGCCAGAAGCTCGGCGTCGGCGCTCACGTCGGCCTCTCCGACTATGTCGACGTTGAGCTGAAAATGCTCTCTCAACCGTCCTCGCTGCTGCCGCTCGTAGCGGAACAGCTGCGGAATGGAGAACCAGCGAACCGGCTTGGCCAGTGCGTTGGCGCGAGCACCCACCATGCGCGCCAGGGTTGGCGTCATCTCCGGCCGCAGTGCGACGGCGCGGCCCCCTTTGTCCTCGAAGTCGTAGAGCTGGCCGACGATCTCCTCGCCGCTCTTGGCTGTGTACAGCTCCAGCGGCTCCAGTGGTGGACCGTCGTATTCCTGAAAGCCGAAGCGCCGCGCCACGTCTCGCCAGGCCGCGAAGATGTGCGCGCGCTCCGCGAGTTCGGAGGGATAGAAGTCGCGGAAGCCGGGGAGTGCGCGAAATACCATCCAGTAAACTACCCGGCCAGCGGATCGTGCTGCAAGCGCGCCATCGCGTCGCCGACGGTGTGGAACGAGCCGGTGACGAGCGTGGTCGGCGCATTCGAGGCATGCGCGAGAGCACGATCGAAATCCGGCTCGCGGACGACCGGTTTGCCGAGCGATGCCGCGAAACGCGCCACGATCTCCAGCGGCCAGACACGACCAGCCGGCGCCGTGGGCGCAGTCGTCAGGGTGAACGCGTCGACCTGCGGCGCGAGCGCGGCAAGCATGGAGCGCCAGTCCTTGTCGGCGAGCACGCTCACGAGCGCGTGGATCGGACGTGGCGGCTGAACGACTCGCAGCGTCTCCGCCAGCACCGCGGCGCCTGACGGATTGTGCGACACATCGAACAGGAAACGCCCGCGCTGCTCGAAACGTCCGGGCAGCCGCACCCGCTCCAACAAAACCGATGCCGCGTCCAACACACCGTTGAACGGTGCGCCACCCGTGTCGAGCATCGCCAGTGCCAGCGACGCATTCGCCGCCTGGTGGGCGCCGACCAGCGGTGTGTGCAAGCGCCGTTCGTCGTTCGGCCGCTCGATCGTGAACCAGGTACCATCGGCTGTCACCGTCACGTCACGCAGAACTTCTTCGCGCACCAGCGAGCGAATCGGCGTGGCGGCTACGGCGCGTGCACGATCCACGAGCACATCGGCGAGCGCGGCTTCACGCTCGCCGATCACCGCCGGACGGCCCTGTTTGAAGATTCCCGCCTTCTCGGCCGCGATCTGCTCGACCGTCGTGCCGAGATACTCCGTGTGATCGAGACCTATCGACGTGACGCCGGCAACGAGTGGAGTCACGATGTTCGTTGCGTCGGTCCTGCCACCCAGCCCTACCTCGATGATCGCGACGTCCACGCCCTGCTCGGCGAAATAGACGAAAGCCATCGCGGTGGTGGCCTCGAAGAAAGTTGCCTCGAGCCGCTCCACTTCCGGCGTCCAGCGCACGATCCAGTCGACGATCCAGTCGCGATCGATAGGCGTGCCGTCGACCACGATGCGTTCGGTGAAGTCCACCAGGTGCGGTGAAGTGTAGCGGCCGACCTTCCACGCGCCGCCGCGCAGCATCGCGTCAAGTGTAGCGACGACGCTGCCTTTACCGTTGGTTCCGGCAATGTGGAAGATCGGGTAGGCGCGTTGCGGGTCGCCGCAGCGGTGCAGGAGCGCGAGCGTGCGCTCCAGTCCGAACTTCCAGACGCCGGTTGTGCGGGCGAACAGTCCGGCCAGCGCCTGCTCGTAACTCGTCAGGCCGACGCCCACCCCGCCCCGGCTGGCTGGCCGCTCATGTGGCGAAGGAGCTGCTCCACGGTGCGCTTGAGCTCCCGGCGGTGCACCACCTGGTCGAGTATCCCGTGCTCCAGCAGGAACTCCGCCGTCTGGAATCCCTCCGGCAGGTCCTGCCCGATGGTCTGCTTGATCACCCGCGGTCCGGCAAAGCCGATCACCGCACCCGGCTCGGCGATAATGGCGTCGCCGAGCATGGCGAAGCTTGCGCTGACGCCACCGGTGGTCGGATTCGTAAGGATCGAGATGAAGGGAATGCGCCGCTCGGCGAGCTGCGAAAGGATGGCCGCCGTCTTGGCCATCTGCATCAGCGACAGCACCCCTTCCTGCATGCGCGCGCCGCCTGACGCGGAGACGATCACCATTGGATGCTTGCGCTCCAGGGAACGTTGGCCAAGGCGGGCGATCTTCTCGCCAACGACCGATCCCATCGAGCCGCCCATGAACGCGAAGTCCATCACCGCGACGTTGAGCGGCAGTCCGCCGATCGTCCCTGCGGCGGACATCACCGCGTCACCGGCGCCGGTATTGGCCATGGCTCGGCTCACCCGGCCTGGATAGTCCGGAAAGCCGAGCGGGTCGGTCGACCGGAGCGACGTTTCCAACTCCTCCCACGAGCCATCGTCGAGCAGGATGGCCACATAGTCGTCAGCCCTAATGCGGCGGTGGTAGTCGCAAACAGGGCAGACGTTCAGGTTCTTCTCGAAATTCTGCCGGATGTCCGTGTGGCCACACGCCTCACACTTCTCCCACGCGTCGGCGGGGATCTCGAGGCGGTCGCGCCGGGGTTGCCGCGGCTTCTTCTCTTTCCGAAACCAAGCCATAGCGGCCTAATGTGGTGTCTCGCGGGATGGCGGCACAAGGGACGGGGCGGTCTGGCCGTTAGATCCGCATGCTCCCACGCGTGATTCCGCCCCGGCCTTCGCTCGATATGCGCAGCAGCAGCCCTATCGCCAGCCAACTCGCGAGCATGAACGAGCCGCCATAGCTGAAGAATGGCAGGGGGATGCCCGTGATCGGCATGAGGTTCAGCGTCATGCCGATGTTCACGATAATGTGTACGAGCCATCCCGTGGCCAGGCCGAACGCCACGAGGCTACTGAACGAATCGTTGGCGCGGCCGGCTATGAACACCGAGCGGACGAGGAGAGCCAGAAACAGGCTTAACGCCACCGTCACCCCAACGAAGCCCAACTCCTCGCCGACTACCGAGAAGATGAAATCGGTGTGCTGAGCCGGCAGGAAAGCGAGCCGCTTTTGAGTGCCGTCGGTGAATCCTTTACCGAGCCATCCTCCCGAGCCGATTGCCACCTGCGATTGGATCACGTGCCAACCTGTGTGTCGCGGATCGATGCTCGGATCGAGAAATACGAGGAGGCGATTGCGCTGGTAGGGCGCGAGCGTCTGCCAGAGCAGCGGGGCAACGACGCCAGTGGCCAGGTTGGCCAGGACGATCACAACGCCTTCTATCAGATAAGGCCGATACCAGATCACGAGCGCGAGCAGCAGCAGAAACCACGCGCCCCAATACCACGAGCTGAAAGCCAGTACGAGACTGAGAGCAGGGCTTGCGATCAGAAGCAGGAGGGGAAGCCGGACTCCGGACCAGTACAGCATTCCGAAGAAAATGCCGATGAAGGCGATCCCGGTGCCCAGGTCCGGCTGCGCCATGATCAGGACCCAGGGGATTCCCACAATGAGCGCCGGCTTCCACAGATCGAGCAGTGAGCGCACGGGCTCCCGCCGCCCTGCCAGTACGCGCGCGAGCATCAGCACCACCGTCAACTTCGCCAACTCCGCGGGTTGGCCTAGCCGAATACCGCCAATCGTCAGCCACCCCTTTACGCTCGCGGCGGTGCCCGCACCGGTACCGAACGCGAGAGTGACCACCAGCAGCAGCAGGCTGAGTATGTAAACCGGCACCGTCGCCCACTCGACGAATCGAACACTCGCCCGGCTGACGACGAATGCGGCCGTTAGGCCCAAGGCGATCCAGACGAGCTGGCTGCGCCAGGCGTTAGTGGCGACAGTGGCGACGTCCGTCTGGCCGGCCGAGTAAACCATCGCCACGCCGTACGCGGCGAGCAGCAGCGCCAAGCCGATGAGCGGAGTATCCGCGATGTACCGCCGGATCACTATCCGTCCGTATTCGCCATCTCGGCGGTTTCGGCTTTGAGGTAGAACGAAATCGCCCTGGATGCCATGCGGGCCGCGATGTAGCCGTGCTCTCCGAACTCGACCATGACGGCGACCACGATTCGTGGATCTTCGGCTGGTGCGAATCCGGCGAACCATGCGTGGTCACGCAGACGATCGGTAGAGTTCTGCGCCGTACCGGTCTTTCCGGCCAGTACCACACCCTCGATCGCCGCACTTCCCGCCGTGCCACGCGCGGTGACCACTTCGGACATCGCCAAGCGCAGCCCTTTTGCCTGTGCAGCCGTGAGCGACATGATCTGCACCCGTTCGGGCTCGGACCGCGCGATATGCGGGGTGACCGCGTGACCGCCGTTCGCCAGAGCGGCGTAGAAGCGCGCCACACTCGCCACCGTCTGCTGGTTCTCACCCTGCCCGATCGCCAGATTCAGCACGACCGCGCTGCTCCAGCCGCGCGGGCCGTAAAGCCGGTTGTAGTACTCCACCGCGTCCGGAAACGTCGGCCGGTGCTCGTTGGGAATGTCGATACCCGTGCGGTCGGCGAATCCTAACGATATTCCTCCGGCGAGCAGCCTGGCCAGCCCCAGCTTCAGGCCCAGCTGGTAAAAGTATACGTTGCACGACACGGCGATCGCGCGTGAGAGCGGCAGCGCGCCGTGTCCCTGCCGGTTCCAGCAGCGGAAGTACCGGTTGCCGTACAGGTATCCGCCTGCGCACGGCACGGGCATGTAGGAGTCCAGGCCGACGATCCCCAGCTCCATGCCCGTAATTGCCGTCGCCAGCTTGAAGGTCGATGCCGGCGGATACTTCCCTTGCAGCACCTTGTTGTAGAGGGGCCGGCGGGGGTCGTTCCTCAACTGATTCCAGTAGTCCGGCCGAATGCCTCCGATAAACCGGTTGGGATCGAAGCTGGGTGCACTGTGCAGCGCCAGTACCGCTCCGGTTCGCGGGTCGAGCGCGAGCAGCCCTCCCTGCACGGAGTCCCCGAACATGGACGCCACATAACGCTGAAGATCGAGATCGATGTTGGTGTACAGCGGCGGCGGCTGCCTTGGTCGCAGCTCGTCACGCGCGCCAGCCTCCCGCACCACGCGGCCGCGCGCATCGACTTCCACGAAGCGCTTACCTTCCTGGCCGCGCAGCACCGACTCGTACTGCCCTTCAAGCCCACTTTTCCCCACCTGCTGTCCCGCCTTGTAGCTGTCATACTCCGGCTTGGCGAGCTCCTCCTCGGTGATCTCGCCTACGTAGCCGACGAACGCGGCGACGGCCGGGCCATCGGGATAGATCCGCTTGGGAGCAGACTGAATGATCAGGTCGGGAAAGTCGATCCGGTTCTCCTCCAGCACCGAAATCAAATCGAATGTCGCGTCGGAGAAGATCACCGTGGGCCGGTTCTGAGCGCGCATGAACCGCCGCGCCACCGACTCGATGCTCCCGGAATCCAGCTCCACGAGCCTGGCGAGACGCGCGAGGGATGCGCGCAGCGAGTCGACGCTCGGGCTCAGGATCGAGACCGAGTAGCCCGGCACGTTCTCGGCTATGATCTGCCCGCGTTTGTCGTAGATCACGGCGCGCGGGGCCGGGATCGGCACCTCGCTCAGCCGATTTTCTTCCGAGCGCAGCACGTACTGCGAGTTATGCAGCACCTGCGTACGGAAGAACGCACTCAGGAAGATGCCGAACACGATCGCTACCGCCGCTGTTGCTCCGCGTGCGCGCCGGGCGATGTCGTTCGGGTGAAAGCTCATGATGTCGAAGGCCGCAGGATGGGCCGAAGGATCAGCAGAATTGCCAACCCGACGAACGCGGTGACCGCTGCCGAGAGAACCGACCAGACGAAGATCTGTTCAATTAGTTCCCCGCCGGTAAATCGGTGTTCCACTATCAAATAGATAGTATTGAACGCCCACTTGCCAACGAAAAAGAAGAAGGCGTTCAGCGCGGCGTTGTCCGCGAAAAACACCGCCTTGAGCCATGACGCGGCGAACGCAACCAGCGCCAATCCCAATGCTCCGGCGCCGAATGCGTGTACCGTGAGCGAGTCGGCGATCAGCCCCAACGCAAATCCTAACAGCGCCGCAGTACCAGGACGCACGCGAATGGCCACGAGCAACGTGGCGATCAGCAGAAAATCGGGCTCCGCGCGCCACGCCAGCATAGGCCGCAGTGTGTAATGGAGCACCACCAGGATGACGAACGCGAGCGCAGTCCGGAGCGCGCTCCATCCCTTCATCGCCGGAGCGGCCGCTGCACCGGATCCGGGTGGTCGGCGCTCGAGTGCGGGAGCGAGGTGCCCGGTGGGGCACCGCCAGTATCAGGCGGGGGGCGGACCGAATCGCGAGGGGGTGACACAGTATCACGCGGGGGCGCCACCGTATCACGCGTCGCGCGCACCGAGTCGGGTCGGGGAGGCACGGTATCCCGAGGCACGGTATCGCGAGGCACGGGCGCCGGCGCGGGACGCGGGCGTGGAGGAGCCGTCGTCGCAGTGTCGCGTTGCGGAACCGTCACGGCCGCCTGGGCGGCCTGGGCCGCCCGGCGTGCCGCTGCCGTCGAATCCTCGGCGCGAAGGCGGGCAAGCGAGTCGCCAGCCGCGACCACCCGCCTGACGCCTCCTGCCACTGCGTTGGGCGAATCCCATACGTTGGCAAGGGATGAGTCCCGGCGCTCCGGCCGCAGCACCATCACGGCATCGACCTCGGCTGGGTTAACCGTGGGCTCCACGATGTACGTTCGCGCCCACACCTCGGCTGGATCCTTGGCTTCGCCGAGCACGGTGCCGATCGGAATGCCACGGGGAAAGTTGCCGCCAACGCCCGAGCTCCAGAGCACCGTGCCTGGTACCAGGGTGCTTCGCGTCGGCACGCCGCGCAACTCGAGGAGGTTTCTCCCCTCTTCTCCGTCCAGGTGCGCCGCCACGATTCCGAACGCGCTTTCGTCCGCGGTCATCGCGCTTACCCGAAAATCGGGGTGCGACCAGAGAATGGCGATGCTGAGAGTCGGATCGACGGTCTTGACCATTCCAAGCAGCCCATCGGGGGAGACGACTGGGCTGAACGGCTGCACGCCGGCCCGGGCGCCAGCCGCGAGGATCATCGTGTACTCCTCGGCGATGCCGCGCCCACGGAGCACCTCGGCGGGAACGAACCCCCATTTGAGGCGGGCGCCGAGTCCCAGCAAGCGTCGCAGCTGCTCGTTCTCTCTCCGTACCGGCCCGAGCGAGCTCGCCTGCAGCGCCACGCTGTCGGCTGCGCGCAGTGTTTCGTTGCGATCGAGCCAGGCTCGCCGGCTGAGCTCGGCATCGCGCTGCAACGCGACGAGGGGGGCGAGCACGGTGGTGCGCAGGGCACCGGCTACCGGCTCCTTGAGCGTGTCGGGTAGCGCCCGGGTGACGATACCTAACGTGAGGCACGCCACGAGCAATACCGTGTCACGACGTGACGATGTCCGTCCGCTGGGCGCCACGGGACCTCAGGTGGTGAGGACCGACCAGTACTTCTCCTCATCGTCGAGGATAATGCCGGTGCCGCGCACGACGCAGGTGAGGGGATCCTCGTCCACGTGGATGGGCAGGCTGGTCTCCTGGCTGAGCAGGAGATCGAGCCCGCGAATCAGCGCGCCGCCGCCGGTCATCACGATTCCGCGATCGACGATGTCGCTGGCGAGCTCCGGCGGGGTGATCTCCAGGGCGCGACGCACCGCATCGACGATCTGCTGAATCGGCTCCTGGATCGCCTCACGGATCTCGCTCGAGTGCACGCGCACGGTCTTCGGAATGCCCGAGACGAGGTCGCGTCCCTTCACTTCCATCTCGCGCTCTTCACCCACCGGGGC
>DATKDD010000144.1:0-11137 GCA_035512875.1 Gemmatimonadaceae bacterium
ACGGCGAGGCGGTGTGGCGGCGCGACGTGACGCGCGCGACGACGCTCAAGCTCTACCAGGATCCGGACACCGCCATCATGGCGAGCTTCGATCTCGACGCGGTGGACCGCGTCGCCGCGCCCGGCGTGAGCGCGCCGAATACCGGCGGGCTGCCGGTGGAGCTGTGGTTCGAAGCTGCCTATCGAGCCGGTGCCGCCCCGAACATACGCAGCGCCGAAGTGGTGGAGCTCAACCCCGAGGTCGACCGGGACGGGCAGACGGCGGCGCTGGCGGCCCTTACCGTCTGGTACTTACTGAAAGGGGTGAGCGATCGGCTCGTTGCGGGGACTCGTTCGCGAGCAGACGCGACGTGATCCGCTGAACCTCGGCCAGCTTCACGACATCCGTTCCTACCGCGGCCACCGATTGCTCGACTCGTGCTAGGCGGTCGGACACGTCCTGGAGCGCCTGCGGAGGCACATCGCGGCGATCGAGGCGGTGCGCGAGCATCCGCGCGAACGGGCCTCCGATGACGACCGCGATCAGCCCGAAAACGAGCGTCTCCGCGATCTTGAGCAGGACATACCCTTCGATCGGCACGGGTCACTGCCTCCGGCTCGAGACGGTCCGCGCCCGGGGGATCGGGCGCATCGATCCTTACGTCGCCTCGAGCTCCCCGGTTTCGGCCGCGCGAACGGGCGACGAACGTCCCTCGTATCCGTATCTCACGAGAAGTGGCCAGGCAAGCGACTCGACGAGCATACGTCGGTGACGCGGCATCTTTTCCCGCCATTCGTCGTCCAGCCGGAGCGTGATATCGCCGCGCGCGGAGCGGCTCTCGTTCCCCGCGACCGAATGCGAAGGCAGTACCGACACGGTTCTCTCACCTTGCAACGGCAACGCGAGTCCCGGCTCGCCGACGAAGCTCAGTATCCGCTCCAATGTTGCGCGCGGCGAGCGGATGAACGACTCGTAAGTGGTTCGCATGTAGCGAGGATTCGTCTCGGAATTCCAGAATCGCTCTACAGCCGGATTCACAGCCAGCCAGTATCCCAGAGTCTTGAGGACACTCTGCGGGGGGATGTAAATCTCCCCCGGCTTCACCTTCGTGCGTGTGAACGAGAATGCCACGGCGCGCGGGTCACGCACCAGGTGCAGAATGTACAGCTCCACCGATGGAAGCATCGACACCATGGCGCCGTACATCGGCCACTTCGATGCATCGAGGATGAGCCGCGAGCCAGTGGCCGCGGGAACGGCCGCGTAGAGCCGGTCGAGCGCGGCCAGGAAGACGTCGAGCTCCTCTCGTTCCCACGGAAACGCCACCTGGCGCATGGTCGGCGCCAACAGCCGCTTGTGCATCGAGAACTTCCAGCTCGACGTGGACAGTGCGCGCCGGTCAACCGTGTCCCATCCGCCGAAAGCCTCTGCAAATACGGATGACCACGAGGGACAGTCGCGAAACCGCACGCCACAGCTGCAGATCTTCTCGATTCCACGCTGCGCATCATATTCGCTGTTATGCTCGTCCCAGACCCGGCGTACCTCGCCTACGTTGAAAAAACCCGGTACCTGACCCAGGACCACGCCGAGCAGCGTGCTGCCGCTCCGCCCATTACCAGCGATATAGAGAACCTTGACCTTGTCGGCAGCCATAGTCGTCTGAAGAAGAGCGCGAAGAGGATCTGGGAACAGCGGAGGGTACGGGCAAGCGCCGCGCCCTGTTACTCCTTCTGGACGAGCCAGCGCGGACGATGCATCGTAAGTCGCTGTGGTAAGGGAGGCTGCGTTGCCCGAATCGCGACAATCGCAATGCTCCGGCGTTCGTTACTCATACAACTACCCGCGCATGCCAGGGTCATCACGTCGTCGGTTCGCCACAATCACGTTGCGCAGTCGCAACGGCCAGGGCGAGCGATTCGACGCAACCCTATGACAGTACATGACCTGAGCAGGGCACACCGCTTGCCCGAGGAGCGAGCCCGGAATGGATGCGCCTGGTTGGCGCGCTCGCATAACCAAGACTAATGGCCACGACTCCTCTCACGCCAGCCGAAACGAGGCCGCTAACGCACGCGACCGCCGGTGCCCAGGTTCTGGCAGCCCCGGCGACGCTTCGCGACTGGGTCCAGCTCGTCCGGCCGCCGCAGTGGGTGAAGAATTTCTTCGTGGTAGCGCCGCTGCTTTTCTCCGGCCGCGCACTCGAGCCGCATTGGGTGGGGCGCTCACTCCTTGCCTTCGCCATGTTTTGCCTTTTGGCAAGCACCATCTACCTGTGGAACGACGCGGCGGACGCCGACGCCGACCGAGCCCATCCGACCAAAAAGCAACGGCCGATCGCCGCGGGCCGAATCGGCAAGCGGCAGGCGATTGCGGTGGGAATCGTGCTGCTCATCGGGGGGCTTGCGCTGGCATGGCACCTCGGGCCGGTAGTATTCGGGTTGGCCGGCACCTACGTGACGCTCAACATCCTGTACACCTTGCGTCTGAAGGAAGTGGTCCTGCTCGATGTCTTCGCCATCGCTGCATTCTTTCTGATCCGCCTGCTCGCAGGTTCGGCGGCGATCGACGTTCGCGCTTCGGTGTGGTTGCTGCTTTGTGGCGGTTTGCTCGCCCTGTACCTCGGCTTCACCAAGCGACGGCACGAGCTCACGCTGTTAGGCGCGAGTTCCGCCGAGCACCGTAGTGTACTCTCGCACTACAGCACGGGCTTTCTGGATCAGATGTCGTCGGTGCTGCTCGCGGTGACGGTCGTGTCTTACATCATGTACACGCTTTCGTCCGACACCGCACGCCAGGTGGGCAACGACTGGCTGAGCTACAGCACCGGTTTCGTGCTCTACGGGGTATTCCGGTATCTCTACCTCGTGCACAGGCGAAACGGCGGCAGTCCGACCAAAACGCTGCTCACCGACCGCTCGCTACTCGTGACGGTCATCCTTTGGGTCGCATACTGCGGCTGGGTGATCTACTATCACACCGTCTGACGGCATCGTTGGGCGCAATTTCCTGAAACTGGGCGCGGGCGAGATCATCGCCCGCGTCCTGGCGTTCGTGGGCAGTGTGTATCTGGCCCGGGCGCTGGGTGCGGAGATGTACGGCATCGTCGGCGTCGCGCTGGCGGTGCTGTACTATTTCGTCCGTCTCACCGACGCCGGACTCGATCTGGTCGGCATGCGCGAACTCGCCACCGATCGACCGAACGCCACACGAGTCGTTCACTCGGTGCTCGGCTTCCGGGTCGCGCTCTCGCTTGTGCTTGCCGGCCTCCTGGCGGCCGGCGCTCTCTACTGGCTTCCCAGTCCCGATGGCGAGGTACTGGCCGGGTTCGCGCTCACACTCATTCCAGTTGGCGCGAGCACGCGGTTCGTGCACCTCGGCTTCGAGCGCGGCGGCTATGCGGCAACAGCGCGGGTACTCGGCGAAGCAGTGATCCTGTTGCTCCTCGTGATCGTCGTGCGGTCGCCTGACGATGTTCTGCGAGTGCCGTTGGTGCAGCTGAGCGGTTTGGGAGTCGCCGCCGTGGTTCTGGCCTGGTGGATGCGCGGCTACGGCATTCCCGTGCGTTTGAAGATGGATTGGGCGGTGCTCATGCCGCTGCTCCGCCGTTCGGTGCACGTGGTAGCGGCCGCCCTGCTGGGACTGATCGCCTACAACTCCGATCTCATCATCCTGCGCTTCACACATGGGGCGGAGCTCGCCGGATACTATGCCGCGGCATATATGCCGCTGAGCCTGGCGCTAAATCTCGGCATCGCATACCGCCACAGCATTCTTCCCGCGCTGTCGCGGCTCTCGGTCGCGCCCGAGCGACAAGCGGCGCTCTATCACACGGGCGTTGCGCAGGTATTTGCGGTAGTCACGCCGACCGCGATCGGTGGAATGCTCCTCGCTCCAGCGGTGATCGCCTTTGCCTTCGGCGCCGAGTACGAGCCCGCCGGCCCTATTCTGCAATTGCTCATCTGGGCCATTCCACTGGCGCAGCTCCGCGAGCCCGCCATCGCCGCGATTCTCGCCGCGCGGAGGGAGCATCGTTTGCTGCAGCAGAACGCCATTGGAACCGCCGTGAATCTGTCGCTCAACTTCGCGCTCATTCCGCGTTATGGGATGTTTGGGGCCGCGATTGCGACCGTCGCCACCGAAGTGGTCCGGCTCGCGCTCGCGCTCTGGTTTGCCCGAAAGGAGGGTTTCCTCCTCACGCGCGCCGGGCGGTTCTGGAAGGTGATCTTCGCCTCCGCCGTCATGTCGGCGGTGATTCTGGCACTCCGCTCGGCGCCGTTCCCGATCAGTTTGGCCGCGGCGGCCGTCTCCTATGTCCTCGCCCTCTACCTGGTTGGCGGAATCACCTTCCGTCGTCGCGAGCTCCCGGCGCTGACCGTATGATCGGCGCTCAGGCGCCCTTCACGCCGCCGGCCATGAGCTTGGGCCCTATTGCGAACAACGCCTGCCGCGTGAGCGGCAGCCGGGTCGTCAGCTCGTACAGGGCGGCGATCTGCCTCACGAGTGGCGGAAACTGGGCGCGCTGGGCGGCGGGAAAGGATGGAAGACCCAGCGTCACCTGGCCGAACCCGGCACCCCTCAGCAAGGATCGTATGGCGGGCGCGGAAAACAGGGTTCGCCGGGGCGGAATCGCTCCACTGCGCCGTACTCGCGCCTCGACGAACCCGCGTGGCAACCACCCGGCGGCCCAGATCCCGGTCTGAGCATCGGGACCGAGGCTGAACCGGTTGGACGTCGTAAGGTGAATGCGCCCACCAGGCCGGAGCACGCGATGCGCCTCGGACAATGTGCGCACCTGGTCTTTCACGTTTTCGATTACCGCGTCGCCGACGATCACATCTACGCGAGCATCGGGAAACGGCAACGCTTCGGCGCAGGCACATATGGTCGGAACGTCGGCGCCAGCCTCGAGCAGTCGCTTCTTGCCGACGACCAGCCACCGGAAAGCGATGTCGATTCCGGCGACGTGAGCATAACGATCCCTGGCCGCAAGCAGCATCGGTCCGGTACCACAGCCGATCTCGAGCAGGGCGGCGTTCCGAGGCGAGGCAGGCGGCATTCCTTCCCACGCCTCGAAGGTAGCGCGCGCACGCGCTTCCGCCGCGATCTGGCCGCCGGTGAAGGCGCGAGCCTGCGCAGCCGTCACCACCGGCGTCTCGCGATAGTAGTGCTCCACCAGCCCGGCGAAATCGAAGTCATCGAACCTCTCCGCCAACTTTCTGCCTTTGGCGCGGTCGGTTTCGACGTCGACGTACGGATCGGAGAACACGCGCAGATCCGGGATACCGAGGATGACCGGAAAGCGAGACTCGCACCGCCGGCAGCGAAGCTCGAGCTCCGTGTCGCCGGACTCCTCGAGATCGTCGCGGCACGACGGGCAGCAGAGCTCGATCCCGCGCCAGATCACGCTTCTGCTCCCGGCCCGCGCCCCGTGACGTAGCCGACGAGCTCACCTAACGACCAGGCGACGCCGGTGGCGAGAATGGCCGGAAGCGCGGTCGCCGCCGCCAGAGCCTTTCCGCCCCTCGTGCCGTGGCGCAACGCCCGCTGGCAGATTACCGCCGGCAGTGCCGGCGTCATTGCCGCCAGCCTCGCGCGACGCGCCAGCGACATGCCCGCTACGCGTGTGCCGGCAAAGATCCGGCCGTGCTCGTAGCGTTCGCGCAAGGCGGCGCCGAGCCGACGCGAGCGTCGATGGCTCACTCGCATGGTGGGAGTGAGCCAGAGTGTCTCACCCCGATCGCTCAGCGCCCAGTTGACGGCCGTTTCGTGGAATGCATCGCGCCATACCGAGGCGATCGACTGCAGCGCCTCACGCTTGTACGACACGTTGCAATCCGTGAGATAGGCGGCCGGCCCTTCGGCAACCGGACTCATGTACCGTCCATAGTCGCTCAGATAGAGCGCCCACGCCAACACACCGTCGGGCTCCTGCTTGTCGACAGCGCCTCCAATCGCGGCGTGCGTCGCGGCGTGCGCAGTTCGGATCGCGGCGCACCACGTCGCATCCGGCACGCAATGATCCTCGGTAATGGCGATGAGCGCCCCGCGGGCATCGTGAACCCCCTGAGCCCGGCGGGCCGATGCGCCGGAGCCTCGAGCCACCTTGACGATCCTTGGCCCGAGCGGGTGCGTGCCGAGGGATTGCCAGCTCGCCGTCCGCGCGTCCACTGGAATGATCACCTCGATCGCGCCAGCATCGGCCTGCGTACGGAGTGCGTCGAGGCAATGGCGCATCGAGGCCACCCCGGCGTAAGGCACCACGACCACCGAGAGAAGCGCCGATTCAACGTCCTGCGCGCTAGCCGGCGGCATTACGTACCGTTCCCGTCGGCTGACCCGCCCGTATACGCAGCATGAAACGCGAATGCCGCAGGCGCCTCACGAGATATAGCCGAGCCCGCTGAGCCGCTGGCGGATTATCTCCTCTCCCTCTGCGTCCATTACGCCGCCGCCATCGCCGGCAGCGAGGGATCCTCCGAAAAGCGATCGTCCCTGGAAGCTCTCGGGAATCTCGTAACCGCCCACCTCCATCAACGTCGGCGCAATGTCGAGCAGTCTGGCGCCTTGCAATTCGCCTACCGAGGGCACGTTCGGCGCCGCGAGAATGAACGCGCCGAACTGAGCATGATTGCAGTCATCGGGGCCCGTGTCGTTCTCTCGCAGGTACAGCGACCCGTGGTAACCCACCCCCCCGATCGACCGCCAATCGAGTGCGCCGAAGTGCACGATCAGGTCGGGCGGCACATTCTTCACCGACTGGTAGGTTTCCTCGGGCTTGAACACCAGACTCCCCATCGGCTTCCCTTCAGGCGTCGGCAGCGCCTCGAACTTGCCCGCCATCTCGTTGCGGAAGGCCTCGTAAGCCGCCGGTTCGATCACGCCGCTGGGTTCCCGCCCCTTCACGTTGAAGAACACGCGCGCGTAGTAGCCGCCTTCGCTCCACACTCGTGTCTTCTCCCAGTTCACGTCGAGCTTCCCGAAAGGAGTGACGGTTTCAGGGTACTCGTTGAGCACCAGCAGGCCTTGCTGCACAAGCCATTCGTTGACGCAGAAACCTCCATGCAGCGCCTGCGCCCCGTGGTCGGAGACCACCAGCACCGCCGTATCATCGTCGAGCAGCTCCAGCACCCCACCTATCTCCTCGTCGAGATGCGCGTAGAAGTCCGGAATCACCGACGCGAACGGGGAATCGGGCTCGTAGTCCGGATGCGTCTCATCGATGTACTTCCAGAATCCATGGTGCACACGATCGAGCGCGATGTTGACGAAGTGGAAATAGTCCCACTCGGCGTGCTGCAGATAGTGCCTGACGACCGTGAACTGCTTGCGGCTCATCTCGAAGATCTGATCACGTAGCCATGCCTTGTCGTCGGTGCGAAATCCCTTCACATCCACCAGGTATTCCCCGACCAGCTCTCGTATCTCGTCCTTGATGTGCGCCGGAAACGTGTAATCGTCCTCCACCGACGGTGTCATGAAGCAGCCAACAGAGATGCCGTTCAGGCGACGAGGCGGAAACGACGGCGGAACGCCGATCACTACCGACCGCTTGCCC
This sequence comes from Gemmatimonadaceae bacterium, assembly GCA_035512875.1. GTDB lineage: Bacteria > Gemmatimonadota > Gemmatimonadetes > Gemmatimonadales > Gemmatimonadaceae > JALZIF01. The sequence goes on from DATKDD010000144.1 coordinate 7,538, forward strand.
TCCATCGCCAGACAATCCCAGATCGACATCGCCTTGAAGGATCTGGAATTGACGATCTCGAGCTTGTCGTACGAATGGTCGGCGCGATTGCGGAAGCCGTACACGCCGAGTGAGCCGGGATCCTGGCTCGTCACCATGCACTGCCACGCCGGGATCGTGATCGGGGGCACGACGCTTTCGAGGCGGCCATAGCAACCCCCTTCCATCAGGCGCCGGATGTTCGTCAGGCGCTCATCGCCAAACAGTAGCGCCGGCGCCGCGCAATCGAGTCCAATGACGAGAAGTTTCATGATCCCCGTGTCTGTGTACGAGCGGTTCCGTTGGTTTCAGCCCTCGTACTATCCCATTTTCTGCTGAACCAGCGCCGTGATGTCATCGAGTGTGTTGAGATGATCGACGCTCGCTTCGTGCGCCTGGACCTCGATCCCGAACCGCTCCTCGAGAAACGCCACCAATTGCACGGTGGCGAGCGAGTCGAGGATCGCGCCCTGGATCAGCGGCGTCTGATCGCCGAGCTCGGAAGGCGAAGTTCCGGGAAGGAACTCCGTCAGAATGTAGTCCTTCACCGTGCCCTTGATGCTATCCCTGCTGCTCACATCGCCCCCCTTACCGGCTGGTAACCGGCCGTGTTGAATGTGTAAGGTGTTACAATCCCATCCAGCGCGCGATGATCGAACGCTGCATCTCCGACGTGCCCGAGTACAGCGTACTTCCCACCGCGTCTCGCAGCGCGCGCTCCACTTCGTATTCGGTCGCGAATCCATAGCCGCCGAACACCTGCACCGTATCCATCGCCGTGCGCACGAGCATCTCGCTCGTGAACAGTTTGGCCATCGATGCATCCATCGACACGTTGCGCACTCGCCCGAGCTTCCACGCCGCGCGGTATACCAGCAGACGCGCCGCTTCCAGATTCACCTTCATGTCCGCGATGCGGTGCGCCACCGCCTGGAATTTGCCGATACGCTGGCCGAACTGCATCCGCGTGCGGGCGTACGTTACCGCCTGCTCCATGAGGCGCTCGGCGCCGCCTATGTGGATGGCGAACAGAAGCGAGCGCTCCCAATCCATGGCGTGGGAGAAGACTCCGGCGCCCCCGCCCACCGCACCGAGCACGGCGCCGCGCGGCACCACCGCATCTTCCAGGATGAGGTCGCCCAGAGGGGCCGTGCGCAGTCCCATCTTCTCCATCTTCGGCCCGGAACGGAATCCCTGCATCCCCCGCTCCAGTACGAATCCCGTCACGCCGCCGAAGTATCCCTTCTCCTCATCGGTCACCGCGAAAACGATCAGCACGTCGCCCTGCGGGGCGTTCGAGATGAAGGTCTTCGTTCCCGTTAGGCGAAAACCATCGCCGTCAGCCACCGCCCGCGTGCGAAGCGCGAACGCATCCGACCCCGAACCCGGTTCCGTCATGGCGTGTCCGCCGATCAGCGTGCCGTCGCAGAGGCCTGGCAACAGCCTCCCTTTCTGCTCCTCGGTGCCAAACTTCCACACCGGCACCACGCAAGCAAGCAAATGCGCGCAGATCGAGAACGACAGCCCGTTGTCCGAACAACCGTAGCCGAGCGCCTCGAGGGCGACCGCACAGGTGAGTGGATCGAGCCCGCTGCCGCCGTACTCCTCAGGCACCGGCAGGCCCATCAATCCCATTTGCGCGCACTGCCGCCACAGGTCACGCGGAAACGACTGGTCGCGATCCCGCGCAATGACTCCACTGCTCAGTTCCGCTCGCGCAAACTTGACGATCGCCTCCCGCAACTCCTGCTGTTCCGCCGATAGTGCAAAATCCATTCAGGCGATCTCCTGCAGTCGCTGGTAGTCGATCTTGTCCGTGGTCGTCTTCGGCAGCGCATCCCGGATCTCGAACGCGTCAGGCACCATGTAGGTAGGGAGGGCATCGGCGCAGAACTGCTTGAGCTCTATCACCGACGGGGTTCCGCCTACGCAGCGAAGGAACGCCTTGATGCGCACGTTTCCTTCACCGTCGTGAAGCGCGATCACCGCCGCCTCCTCGACGCACTCGTGCCGGTACAGCCCCGCCTCTATCTCGCCGAGTTCTATGCGATATCCCCGTCGCTTGACCATACGGTCGCGACGTCCGACGAACGTGTACGACCCGAAACCGTCATCGACGACCAGATCGCCGGTGCGATACCACTGCTCGACGCCGGAATCCGGAAGAAACGCCTGCGCCGTTCTCTCCGGAAGATTCCAGTACCCGTGCATCACGCCGGGGCCGGCAATGCACAGTTCCCCCTCTTCGCCGACGGCGACGTCCGTACCGTCGATATCCACCACCCGGGCACGAAGCGGCGGGCACACCCGCCCGATCGGATACGGCTCAGTGCGCTCGTCAGGTATCCGCTCGGCCACTTCGTACCAGGTACAGACGTTCGTCTCGGTGGGGCCGTACAGGTTGAGGTAGCGCGGCGCTGGAACCGCTTGCTGTAGCGCGCGCAGATGCTTCACCGGAAAGACCTCTCCGGCAAAGAGCACCAGGCGCAGTGACGACAGATCGTGCCGTGACAGCTTGCCGTACTGTACCAGCATCGTAAGGATCGATGGTGTGGAATACCAAACGGTAAGCATGCGCTCGGCGATCAGCGCTGCGAGCGCCACCGGCGCTTTTCCCACATCGGCTCCGATGAGCACCATCGTCGCGCCGTGCGTGAGCGGCAGGTAGAGATCCAGAATCGACAGGTCGAAGTGGAATGGCGCGTGCGACGAAAAGCGATCGGACGCCACAGGTGCCATCTCGGCCGCGCACCAGTCCACGAACGTCAGGGCGTTGCGATGAGAGAGCATTACGCCCTTCGGCTTTCCGGTCGAGCCGGAAGTGTACAGAATGTACGCCAGGTCGTCGATCTCACCGCGGACTTCGCCGCGGGGCGCAGTGCCCTGCTCGGCATCCAGAATGTCCAGCGCCGCGCGAAGCGCTCGACCATCTCCTGCGCCATCCAACGCAATGGACGGCGGCCGGTCGCCCAACTTGTCGAGCTCGGCGCCCCACGCTTCGAGCAACTCACGATCGATGAACGTTAGGCCCACCGCACAGTCGTGGAGAATGTACGCACTGCGCCATGCCGGTGCCGACGCATCCACCGGCACATACGCCGCACCGGCCTTCATGGCTCCGAGTAGCGCGGCGACCGCATCGATGGACTTCCGCATGTAGACGCCCACGCGATCACCGCGGCGCACGCCGTTTGCAATCAACCGATCGCGAACGCGATCACTCAGCGCATCCAGCTCGGCGTAGGTGACCGCTCCGGTGGGCGGATCTTCCACCGCCGTTCGGCCGGGCCACCTGGTCGCGGCCGCCGCGAAACGCGTGGCCAGTGTGTCGAACGCCGTCGTCTTCGTCATCCGTCGTCGTTCTCGAAAATGGTTTCTTAAGGTCAGGCGCTTACACGAGCAGGGAGGTCCCTTCCATGGCGCTGCCCTTGTCAACGCCGAGCGCGGCAAGAATGGTGGGCGCCAGATCCAGCAGACTGGCCCGGGTACCGTCGAACGGTCGGTTCATGAACAACACGCCCGGGACGAGCGCCGGATCAATGATGTGATCCCCGCCCCACCGCTTGATGTTGTCTTCGACGT
>DATKDD010000145.1:0-16546 GCA_035512875.1 Gemmatimonadaceae bacterium
GTGCGGTTGCACGCGGGCGTGCGCATCGGCTCCGACGGTTTTGGTTACGTCTTTCGCGGCGGCGCCCATGAGAAGATTCCGCACGTAGGCCGCGCGATCATCGAGGATGATGTCGAAATCGGAGCGAACAGCACGATCGACCGTGGCAGCATCGACGATACAGTCATCGGGGCCGGTACACGCATCGACAATCTGGTGCAGATCGGGCATAACGTGCGTGTCGGGCGGCTGTGCCTGATCATGGCTCAGGTGGGAATCGCCGGATCGGTGCACATCGAAGAGGGGTGTGTGCTCGCCGGGCAGGCTGGCGTGGGGGGGCACATCACCATCGGCAAGGGTGCACGGATCGCGGGACAGTCCGGCGTGTTCGGAGATGTGCCGGCCGGAGAGACCTGGTCGGGCTATCCGGCGCGCCCGCACCGCGATGCGCTGCGCGCGCAAGCGGCGATGTTCAAGCTGCCGTCGCTGGTCCGCCACCTGGAAGGGCGGACCGGCCGAGAGACCCCCTGACGTGCGTCGCACGATCGCGCAGCCGGCGACGATCGAGGGCGTGGGGCTTCACCTTGGCCATTCGTGCCGGCTGACCTTTCGCGGCGCCCGTTCCGGCACCGGCATCCGCTTCCGACGCGTCGATCTGCCGGACGCTCCGGTCACGCCGGCGCTGGTGCAATTCGCCGTACTCTCCGAACGCCGAACGCAGCTCGGTGAAGGCGACGGAGCGCTGCACACGGTCGAGCACGTGCTGGCCTCCGTCGCCGGACTGGAGATCGACGACCTCGAAATCGAAATGAACGCGCCCGAGCCTCCCGTGCTCGACGGAAGTGCCGTGCCGTTCGTCGACGCTCTGCAGCAGGCCGGGATTGCCGAGCAACCGGGGACCGTGCACTATCTCGACGTTCGCCGGCCGGTGCGAGTGGAGGATGGCGAATCCGTTTACGATGCGAGGTCCGGGAATGCGCTGGAGCTCGCCGTGACGATCGACTTTCCCCACCCGCTGATCGGTCGTCAGGCGGGAAGCTACTGCCTCGTGGGAGATACTTTTCGTAAGGAGTTGGCACCGGCGCGGACGTTCGGCTTCGTACGCGAAGTCGAGATGCTGCGCGGCATGGGATTGATCCGGGGTGCATCCACCGCGAATGCGGTGGTGCTTGACGAGGATGGCATCGTGGACAGCACATTGCGCTGGCCCGATGAATTCGTGCGCCACAAGGCTCTGGATTGCGTCGGCGATCTTGCGCTGGCGGGTAAGCGCGTGCGCGGCCGCATCACGGCGCACAAGCCAAGCCATCGGGGAACCGTGATGCTGGTAAGGGAGCTCGTGACCATGGCAGACGAACAGCCGCGCATGCTCGGTATCGAAGAGATCATGAAGGTGCTTCCGCACCGCTATCCGTTCCTGCTGGTCGACAGGATCGTAGACTTCGAGCCGGGCAAGCGGATCGTCGGCATCAAGAACGTCACGATCAACGAGCCGTTTTTCCAGGGGCATTTCCCGGGGCATCCGATCATGCCCGGGGTGCTGATCATCGAAGCGATGGCCCAGGTAGGAGGGATGCTGCTCATGGGCGCGGTCGACGATCCGGAGAACAAGATCGTCTACTTCATGTCGCTGGATCACGTCAAGTTTCGCCGGCCGGTAAAACCCGGCGACCAGATCCGGTTCGAGCTCGACATGCAGCAGATCCGCGGCAGCGTGTGCAAGATGCGCGGCGTTGGCTACGTCGATGGCAACGTAGTAGTCGAAGCGGACATGGCGGCGATGATCAGGGATCGATGAGCGCCCGCATCCATCCGACGGCGCTCATCTCGTCTGACGCGCAGCTCGGCGCCGGAGTCGAGATCGGCGCGTTCGCGATCGTTGGCGAGGACTGCGTGATCGGCGATGGATGCGTGCTCGCGCCGCGTGTTTCGCTCGAGCAGGGAGTACGCCTGGGCACCAACGTCAAGGTCGGCGTCGGCACCGTGCTGGGTGGCGATCCACAGGACCTGAAGTTCGCCGGTGAGCGGACCACGGTGGAGGTCGGCGACGACACGATCATCCGTGAATACGCGACCATCAATCGTGGCACCGCGCAGTCGTTCAAGACGAGCATCGGCAGCAAGTGCTTCGTAATGTCGTACGTGCACCTGGCGCACGATTGCCATATCGGCGACGGCGTGATCCTGGCGAACGGCGTGCAGCTGGCCGGACACGTGACGGTGGAAGACCGCGCGATCCTCTCCGGGCTCACGGCCGTTCACCAGTTCGCACGGATCGGACAGTTCGCCTTTGTCGGCGGGATGACGCGCGTGTCGCAGGATGTGCCGCCCTATCTAAAGGCGGTGGGAAACCCGATGAAGCTGTACGGCCTCAATAGCGTGGGCCTGCGTCGTAACAACTTCGATGAGGGAGTCCTGCGCGAGCTCAAGCGAGCCTACCGAATGCTCTTCCGGTCGGAGCTGAACGTGTCGCAGGCGCTCGAGAAGGCGCGAGCCGAGCTGGAGATGCATCCTGAGATCGAGCGATTCCTGAACTTCGTCGAGAACTCGCAACGCGGTGTGGCAATGTGAGCGGCCGCACGCGTATTGGAACGGTGGGCGCGGGGAGCCTCGGATTCCATCACATTCGGATCCTGCGCGACATGCCAGAGGTGGACTTCGTCGGCTTCGTGGAAGCACGGGAGGAGCGAGCCGCCGAGGTTGCCGCCGAGCTGAATGTACCGGCGCTCGAGAGCGTCGAGAAGCTGGTGGACCGGGCCGATGCAATCACCATCGTCGTGCCAACGCCCGTGCATTACGAGGTAGCGAAGGTCGCGTTGGCCGCGGGACGGCACGTGCTCATCGAGAAACCGATCTCCGCGACGCTCGAGGAGGCCGACGAACTGCTGGCTATCGCCGCGCGCACCGGTGCTCTCGTGCAGACGGGCCACATCGAGCGATTCAATCGGGCCATTCGGGCGGCGCTGCCGCACATCGACGCACCACGATTCATCGAAAGCGACCGCCTCGCCCCGTTCAATCCCCGCGGATCCGATGTCGCCGTCGTTCTCGATCTCATGATCCACGACATCGACCTCGTCTTTTCACTCGTTGGAGGCAGCGTATCGGCCCTGCATGCGGTAGGCGTGCCGGTACTCACGTCGTCGGTCGACATTGCCAACGCCCGGCTCGTCTTCGATTCCGGCGCGGTGGCGAACATCACCTCCAGCCGCGTGTCGCGCGAGCGCATGCGCAAGATCCGCATCTTTCAGCGCAGCGGGTATCTCTCGCTCGATCTGGCGCAAGGCAACGGCGAGTACTACCGGATCCGCAAGGACGTGGACCTCGTGGAGCTGGCGAAGGCGCCGCTGGAGCTCGCCGCGTTCGTCGAGCGGGTGCCCCTGGAGGCACCGGAAGGCGAGCCGTTGCGGCTGGAGTTCGAGAGCTTCGTCGCCGCGGTCGAGGGTCGTCAGGCAGTCGAGGTGACGGGTGAAGCGGGGCGTGAGGCGCTCGCCGTCGCTCTGCGCATCGTGAGCGAGATCGAGCGGGGGTTGCCTTCGCTGGCCGGAGCACATGGCCGGTGAGGTGCTGTTCGTCGCCGGCGAAACGTCCGGCGACTTGCATGCTTCCGTACTCGCGACCGAGTTGCGCGCGCTACACCCCGAGTTGACCCTCACCGGGGTAGGGGGTGACTGCATGGCCGAGGCGGGCGTGCAGCTGTTCGAGCGATCGGATCGGCTCGCCGTCATGGGCTTTGCGGAGATTCTACGCTACGTGCCGCGCCACATCGCTCTTCTGCGCGACATCAGGCGCCGCCTCCGCAGCGGCGCCGTGCGGCTGGTAATACTGGTGGATTACCCGGGATTCAACCTCAAGGTCGCAAAGTCGGCGCACGAGGCCGGCGTTCCGGTGCTCTATTACATCGCCCCCCAGGTGTGGGCCTGGCACGAGAGCCGGGTGCGGACCATGGCCCGGGTCATCGATCGCGCGGCAGTGATCCTGCCCTTCGAGGAGACGTTCTTCGCCAGGCATGGAGTGCGCGCGACTTTTGTTGGACATCCCTTGCTCGATCGTGCTCAGTCGCTTCCGGACCGTCCCACTGCACGCCGCGAACTGGGACTCGGCAGCGATGATCCGGTTCTCGCGCTTTTTCCCGGCAGTCGCGTGCAGGAAGTCGAGCGCATGCTCGATGTTTTCGTTGGTGCCGCGCGTCTGGTGGAGTCGCGGGTACCAGGGCTGCGCGTGATCGTGAGTGTGGCGCCGGGCATGGAGGTCGATCCGGCCCGGTGTCCCTATCCGCTCATCGCCGGCAAGTCGTTTACGGTATTGCGCGCGGCAAGCGCGGCGTTATGCAAGAGCGGCACCACCACGCTCGAAGCGGCGGTCACCGGCACGCCCCTGATCGTGGCATATCGCACGAGTGGGTGGAGCTACGCCATTGCCAGACGACTCGTACGCATTCCCTACATTGCGCTCGTGAACATTGTCGCCGGCCGGCGCGTCGCGCCGGAGTTGGTGCAGAAAGCTGTGACGCCCGAGGCGCTTGCAATGGCGCTCCTTCCGTTGTTCGATGAGGGCTCGGATGAACGGCGCGCGCAAGTCGACGGATTGGCTGAAGTGCGTGCCAGGCTGGGGGCTCCCGGCGCGGCGCGGCGCACCGCATTGCTGGCCGGTGAGTTGATAGCGTGAGCGACGACGAGGGGCGCGCCAAACGTCGCAGCAGGCGCATCACGTGGGCGGTGCGCATTGGCGCGGTGCTGCTTCGCCTCCTCGCCAAGACGTGGCGCTTCCGTGAAATCGACGGCGAGTACATGCGCGGCATGGGCCGCCGTGGCGAACCGTACATCGCCGTGTTGTGGCACGGGGAGCTGTTGCCTCTCATCTGGTGGCATCGGAACCGGGGCATCGCCCTTCTCGTCAGCGAGCACGGCGACGGTGAGATCATTGCACGGGTCGCGCGCTCGATCGGCTACGAAATGGTGCGTGGATCGAGCTCACGCGGCGCGGATCGCGCCCTTCTCGAGCTCATCCGGGTCGTATCGTCAGGCAGAGCGATCGGCATTTCGCCTGACGGACCACGTGGGCCCGAGCACACTTTCGCCGCCGGCGCGCTCCTCGTCTCGCATCGGTCTCGCGCTCCGATCATTCTGGTCAGAGCGTCGGCCTCCCGTGCGTGGCGTTTGCGAAGCTGGGATCGCTTCCTGATCCCAAAGCCGTTCGCTCGTGTAACGGTCGCGTACGCGGAACCGCAAACCGTGGTTGCCGATTCAGCGCGCGACGCTGCGGCACAGGCACCTCGTTTCAAGGAGGCACTCCTGTCCCTCGGAAGCAGTATCGGCGCCTGACGACATGTCGCTCATCCACCGGGTGTGGTTCGACGCCGGAGTCACCGCAAGGTTGGCACGGGGGGCGTTATGGCCGGCGGAGGCCGCGTACCGCTTCGTTTCCGGTGCGAGGTCTTCCCTCTACGACCACGGATTGCGGGCGGAGCGGCAGCCACCAGTTCCAGCGCTCAGCGTAGGCAACCTGTCCGTAGGCGGCACCGGCAAGACGCCTGTCGCGGCGTGGATGGCGGCGCGTCTGCGCAGCGCCGGAGGGTCGCCGGCCATCGTAATGCGCGGATATGGCGATGACGAGCCGCTCGTACATGCGCGACTCAACCCGGACATTCCCGTCCATACCGCACCCGACCGGCTGGCTGGCGCTGCCCGGGCGGCCGCCGGAGGAGCCGATTGCGTGGTTCTCGACGACGCCTTTCAGCATCGCCGGGTGGCGCGCGTGGTGGACGCGGTGCTCGTGAGCGCAGAACAGTGGAGCGGCCACGTACGACTTCTTCCGGCGGGGCCGTGGCGGGAGCCTGTCGAGGCGCTGTCCCGAGCCACCTTGGTGCTTGTCACGAGAAAAAGCGCCGATCCATCCAGGGCGATCGCCGTCGCCGAGGCGCTCGCCGCGCATACCGCCGCTCCAATCGCCGTCCTTTCCCTCGCGCTTGGAGCCCTCCTGGGTGAAGGGGGGAGCATGGCGCTGGAATCGATCCGCGGTCGCAAGCTGCTGGCAGTCGCCGGAATCGGAGATCCGACGGCCTTTCGCCGGCAGTTGGAAGCGGCGGGAGCGACCGTACGCACCGCCTTTTTTGGAGATCATCACCGCTACAGCCCGGCGGATGCCGAGGCGATGGCGAGCATGGCACGTGCGGACGAGCAGACGGTTTGCACGCTCAAGGACTACGTGAAGCTCGTGCGTCATTGGCCTCGCGTGTCGCCTCCCTTGTGGTATGTTTCTCAGCGAGTTGCGCCCGAGTCCGGCGAAAGAGCGATCACATCCGCGCTCGACTCGGTGCTGCGCGCGCGCCAACTCTGACCTCTACCGGCCGGCGAGCCCGGTCTGATAATTCATGGCAACGGACATCCGGCTGCCCACCCACAAGCTCGTTCAGCCCGACAAGGACAGATTTCTCAACGAGGAGAATCCATTCGAGGCCATGATGTCGCGCTTCGACCGCGCGGCGGAGCTCCTCGATCTGGAGCCGGGACTCTACAAGATCCTGCGGCACGCGGAGAAGCAGATTCTAATCTCCGTGCCGGTGCTGATGGACAACGGCGATATCGAGGTATTCACCGGATATCGCGTGCTGCACAACACCTCGCGCGGGCCCGGAAAAGGGGGAATCCGCTTCGATCTCAACGTCACGCTCGATGAGGTGAAGGCGCTCGCTGCATGGATGACGTGGAAGTGCGCGGTGGTGAGCATTCCGTTTGGCGGGGCGAAGGGGGGCGTGATCTGCGATCCGCTCAAGCTCAGCGTGGGGGAGCTCGAGCGCCTGACGCGGCGCTACACCGCGGGGATCATGAACACCCTTGGCCCCGACTCCGACGTTCCGGCGCCGGACGTGAACACCAATGAGCGCGTCATGGCGTGGGTGATGGACACATACTCCATGCATGTTCGGCACACGGTCACCTCGGTGGTGACCGGCAAGCCGGTCGAGATGGGAGGTTCGCTTGGCCGGCGCGAGGCGACCGGACGCGGGTGCATGGTCGTCACGCTCGACGCGCTCAAGCAGCTCGGCATGCCGGTGGCGGGTACCACCGTGGCCATTCAGGGCTTTGGCAACGTAGGCTCGGTCGCGGCCCAACTGCTGCAGCGCGAAGGGTGCCGGATCACGGGAATCAGCGATCGCACCGGCGGGGTGGTGAATCAGAACGGTATCGACGTGGACGCCGCCGTCCGGCACGTTAGGCTGCATCGCTCGCTCGAGGGCTTCGACGGTGGGGACCACATCACCAACGAGGATCTCCTCACAATGGATGTGGATGTGTTGCTTCCTGCGGCGCTCGAGAACGTGATCACGCGCAAGAACGCCGCGAGGATTCGAGCAAAGATCATCTGCGAAGGGGCCAACGGCCCGACGACCGCCGTCGCCGACGCGATTCTCGACGAAAAGGGGATATTCGTCGTTCCCGACATTCTCGCGAATGCCGGCGGTGTGACGGTCAGCTACTTCGAATGGGTGCAGGATCGCGGCGGCTACTTCTGGGCAGAGGATGTCGTGAACGAGCGGCTTGTGCAGATCATGAGCCGGAGTTTTGGGGACGTGCTCGAGCTGTCCCGGCAGCACAAGGTGAACATGCGCACCGCCGCCTACATGTTGGCCATCTCTCGCGTCGCGACGGTGCACCGGCTGCGCGGCATTTACGCGTGAGTGGCGTTAGGACCCTGCGTGTCCCGACATGCGAAATGCGCGCCGCCGGCGGCCCACGCGGTTGACTGCCGTCGCATCGTGCGATGCACATTCTGATCGCCGCCGTCGGGCGCCCGCGCGATGCGGCACTGGCGGCGGCGATTCGCGAATACGAGGATCGTGCCGCGCGCTACTGGCCGCTCGAGGTGCGCGAAGTGCGCGGAGGAGGGGGGCGGCAAGGCGGGGATGCCGTGCGGGCGCAGGAGGCGGCGCAACTGCTGGGCGCCATTCCCGAACGTGCCCGTCTGATCCTGTGCGATGAGCGAGGGGAATCGCTGACCTCGACAACCTTCGCGGCACTCGTACAAACGGAACGGGAACGCGCGGCCGAGGATCTGGTGTTCATGGTCGGAGGCGCGTTCGGTTTCGGCGACACGTTGAGGTCGCGCGCCTGGCGAACGTTGGCGCTGGCTCCGTGGACGCTGCCTCACGAGCTCGCGCGGCTCGTTCTCACGGAACAGCTCTACAGGGCGGGCACCATTGTGCGCGGCGAACAATATCACAAGCCATGAGACCCGACGGGCGATGAACGAATTGCGCATCGTGCCGCGGGCACTCGGTGGGTCGCCGATGGTTAGGGACGGCAACATCGCCGCGACAGCGACGGAGTGGTATCCGAACCGGCCATCGACGGGAGATGCATGGCGACAGCACGCCGAGGAGGTGCGCGCATCCGTAGCCGTGGACTGGCTCGACAGGTTGGCGCCCGCATTCGGCGCAACCGGCTCCGCTGCGTTGCGTCTGTCGCGCTCCGCGAGCGGTCGCGGCGTCGTGGTGACGACCGGGCAACAACCCGGCTTGTTCGGCGGTCCGCTATACACGTGGTGGAAAGCGCTGAGTGCACTTGCGTTCGCCGACGCGATCGAAAGGACAACCGGGATCCCCGCCGCTCCGGTGTTCTGGGCGGCGACCGATGATTCAGATTTCGCCGAGGCAAGTACCACGTATGTGGCGGTGCGCGGCGGGCTGGAACGCGTTGCGCTGCCGCCTGCTGATGTCCACGGAGTGCGTCTCGCCGATGTCTCGATCGGAGACGCCGCTCCTCTGCTCGCGCGGCTCGCCGCGGGAGCGGGCGCGTCGGTGTATCCGGCAGCGTTCGACGTTGCCGCCGATGCCTATCGCGAAAGTTCGACGATCGGAAGCGCGTATGTGTCCTTGCTTCGGGCGGTGCTCGAGCCCCTTGGAGTAGCCGTGCTCGATGCGGCCAACCCTTTGGTGCGGCAGGCCGGCAACCCCGTCGCACGCGCAGCCCTGCGGGAGGCGGCATCGATCGAACAGGCGTTGGCGGCTCGCGAAGGCGCTTTGCGCTCGGCAGGCTATCGCCCTCAGGTGCCGCTCGTCCGCGGCAGGTCGCTCGTTTTCGCTCACCGCAATGGTGTTCGCGAGCGCGTTCCGATCGGCCGGTCCGCGACTCCGTCCGCGGCGGAGGATGAGACGCTGGCGCCTAACGTTCTTTTGCGCCCCATCGTCGAGCGCTCCATTCTGCCGACCGCTGCGTATCTCGCGGGGCCGGGCGAGCTCGCCTATTTCGCCCAGGTCAGCGCCGTGGCACACGTGCTCGCAACGCCGGTACCGCTGCCGCTGCCCAGGTGGTCGGGCACGATCATCGAGCCTCACGTGCAGCGGTTGTTCGACCGCTATGGTCTGGACATCGCCGGGCTCCAGGATCCGCATGCGGCCGAGGGCGCGGTGGCTCGTGAGGCGCTCCCGGCGGAGGTGCGAGACGCCCTCGGCCGGCTTCGAGGCATGACGAGCTCGGCGCTGGACGCACTCGCGCATGCGCTGCGTGAGGCAGGGTCGCCGTCGGTTCCGCCGGGGGTGCTCGCCGGCGCGTTGCGCGAGAATGACCGGCGCGCGTCACGGCTCGAACGACGGCTGGTGGCGGCGGCCAAGCGCGAGCAGATCGAGGCAATGACCGACCTGGCCACCTTGCGTGCCGCGGTCGTCCCGGCCGGGAAACCGCAGGAGCGCTTGTTGAATTTGCTCCCCCTGCTGGCCCGCCACGGACCGCCGCTCCTCGATGCCGTGCTGGCGGCCGCCCGGCAGCATGCAAAGGGGCTGGTGGAGCGCGCAACCGCTCAACGCGTGCCGGCGTCGTGAGCGCGGTTCGGAGCCGGAGCGGGTGAGCGGACCGCTCGACGACACGCCGACGGCCGTCGATGCGATACCGGCCCCTCCGCTCGAACGCAGCGGACGATTCGCCGTACTCGTTGCTACCGGCATCTTTCTGAGCCGCATTTTCGGACTGGTGCGCGGGCGGGTGCTGGCTCACTACCTAGGCACGTCGGCATCCGCCGATGCGTTCGGCGTAGCATTGCGCGGCCCGAACTTTCTACAGAACCTGTTTGGCGAGGGCGTCCTCTCGGCGTCGTTCATCCCCGAGTACGTTCGCCTGAGCGCAGCAGGCGATGCCACGCGGTCGCGGCAGCTCGCCTCGGCGGTCGTGGCGCTGCTGGCGATGGTGGTGGCGGTGCTGGTAGCGCTGGGAGTGGTGTTTGCTCCGGCCCTCGTGGCGGTCATCGCACCGGGCTTCGACGGACCGACACGCGACCTGACGATTCTGCTCGTCCGCGTGCTCTTTCCGGGCACTGGCCTGCTGGTGCTGTCAGCGTGGTGCATGGGTGTGCTGAACAGCCACCGTCGATTTCTGCTGTCCTATGCCGCGCCGGTAGCATGGAATGTCGCGATCATCGTCGCATTGCTATGGGCTGGCATGTCGGGTCGGTCCAACGCGTCGATAGCCGTAGCCGCGGCGTGGGGAGCGGTGGCCGGGAGCGCCTTGCAACTGTTCGTTCAGCTCCCAGGCGTATTGCGGCTGCTCGGAGGATTCGAACCGGCGTTCGGCGCGGTGCGTGGGGAGGTGCGGCGCGTGTTTTCCGGACTGGCGCCGGTGCTCGTGGGCCGGGGCGGAGTGCAGATCAGCTCGTGGGTAGACGCGATCATTGCCAGCCTTCTGCCCACCGGCGCGGCCTCGATCCTCATCAATTATGCGCAACCGCTCTATCTGCTCCCGGTAAGCCTGTTCGGCATGTCCGTTTCCGCCGCCGAGCTTCCAGCCATGTCGCGCGTGTCGGGGGACGAACGCGCCATCCATGCGGCGTTAGGCAGGCGGCTTCACGATGGCTTACGGCAGATCACCTTCTTCGTAGTGCCGAGCGCGGTCGCCTTTCTTGCGCTTGGTGGAGAGATCGCCGGCGCCGTATATCAATCCGGCGACTTTGAGCGCAGCGATACACTGCTCGTGTGGGGCACGCTGGCCGGCTACGCTATCGGCATCGTCGCGTCGACGCAGGGACGCCTGTACGCCTCCGCTTTCTACGCGCTGCGAGATACCACGACCCCGGTCCGATTTTCCTTCGTCCGCATTGGCGTGTCGCTGACTCTGGGGTTCGCCGCTGCGCTCTGGCTGCCTGGCGTGCTTGGAATCGCACCCGTATGGGGCGTCGTGGGACTGGCCGCCGCCGCCGGAGTCGGCGGCCTCGTCGAGTTCTTCCTGCTGCGCAGGGCCATGCGCCGGCGCCTCGGTGTCCACATTCGGACTCCGGTCGCGATGCTGTTCGCAGCAGCGGCGGCCGCCGCAGCCTCCGCCTGGGGAGTCAAGTGGCTGATCGGAACCGTCCATCCGATGCTTTCGGCCCTCCTGACGGTAGGCACCTTTGGCATCGTCTATTTGGCGCTGACCGCGGCGTTGGGCATTCCGGAGATGCGCATCGTCACCGATCGCCTGCGACGCCTCGCCGGCGGCAAGTCGTAAGGCGGGTCACGTGTCGCGGCCGCACGTTTCGGACCCCGAAACCGCACGGCACGCGGGTTGGCCCGGGGGGTATATTCGGGCATGGCCGATCGTGCGCGGGACGGGCGATTTCCAGCCGCCCATGTCTGACATCTTCGATCTTGTTTCTCGCAAGATCGCGACGCTCCCCGACACCCCCGGGGTCTATCTCTGGAAGGACGCCGAGGGAAAGACCTTGTACGTGGGCAAGGCGAAGCGTCTTCGTTCCCGTGTCCGGAACTATCTGCAGGGCGACCACTCGGCCAGCGTCAAGACGCAGGCGCTCATGCGCAAGATCGCCGACGTGGACACGATCGTCGTGCCGTCGGAAGCGCACGCGCTGGTGCTGGAGGCGAGTCTCATCAAGGAGTACAGGCCACGGTTCAACATCGCGCTGCGCGATGACAAGTCCTACCCGTACATAAAGGTGACGACGCAGGAACCGTTTCCCCGCGTAGTGGTCACGCGCCGGCTCGAGAACGACGGCTCCCGCTATTTCGGCCCTTATACCGACGTCGCCGCCATGCGGCGCGCGCTCAACGTGGTGAGCCGGATCTTCACCATTCGGTCGTGCACCTACGACATGCCGCGCGAAGTGCCGGACCGCCCTTGCCTCGACTATCACATTGGCCGGTGCAAGGCTCCGTGCATCGGTGCGCAGACGGAGCGCGAGTACCGGGCAATGATCGATGAAGTGGTGCTCTTTCTCGACGGTCGCACAGCCGAGGTGCGCCGGCGCGTGCGCGGCCGCATGGATGAGGCGGCGGCGAGACTCGACTTCGAGCGTGCGGCCGAGTTGCGAAACGCGCTCAAACGGCTGGAGGAGATGGAGGAGCCCACAGTGGTGGTGGATCCGTCGGGAGGCGATCGTGACGTCGTCGGCTTCGCCCGCGATGGCGATGATGCATGTCTGGCGATGCTTCGGTTTCGCGATGGCCGCCTGCTGGCGCGCGATCACGCGTTCGTCGAGAACGTGACCGAAGAGCCTGACGAAGCGATTCTCGCCGCCTATCTGGTGCGCATCTATCTTGCCAGCACCGAGCGGGCGCCGCAGCTGCTCGTACCGTTCCCGTTCGAGGATCTGCCGGTGCTCGAGGAATCGCTGGGTACGACGCAGATTCGTGTGCCGCAGCGGGGGTCGGGACGCGAGCTGGTCACCCTCGCCGATCGCAACGCGCGGCATTTGCTCGAGGAGCTCAAGCTAGGCGCTCTGGAAACGGCCGAACGCGCGGCGGACCCTGTCTACGAGCTGCAGCGCGTGCTGGGACTGCAGAAAGTCCCGCGCGCTCTCGTGTGCTTCGACATTTCCACCGCACAGGGCACCGATACGGTGGGCTCCTGCGTGTGGATTGAGAACGGACGTCCGCGGCGCGCCGAGTACCGCAAGTTCAAAGTCGCAACTGTCGAAGGGAGCGATGACTTCGCGTCGATGCGCGAGGTCGTCACCCGGTACTTCCGCCGCCGGCTGGAGGAAGAAAAGCCGGTGCCCGACCTCGTCGTCGTCGATGGTGGGAAGGGGCAGCTCGGCGTGGCCCGCGAGGCACTGGAGGCGCTGGGCCTGGGAGCGCTCCCTCTCATCAGCCTTGCGAAACGTGACGAGGAGATCTTCGTGCCGCACGCCGGGGAACCCGTGCGCCTGCCGAGGCGATCGGCGGCGTTGCGACTGCTGCAGCGGGCGCGCGACGAGGCGCACCGGTTCGCGATAACGTACAATCGCAAGCGGCGGACGATGCGTACGGTGACATCGGAGCTCATGCGGCTGCCGGGAGTCGGGCCCAAGAAGCGCAGCGCGCTGATTCGCGCATTCGGCAGTCTGCACGGGGTGAAGAGCGCCTCGCCGGAACAGATCGCCGTGCTCCCCGGCTTCACGCTGGAAAGCGCGCGCCGCCTTCTCGAGCGCTTGCATGAGTCGGTGCCCGCATCCCCGGTTGTGCCTCCGGCGTGACTACCTGGACCCTGGAGTGCTCCGCATGCGACGTTCTGCTGGGCGGCGCGCAGCTGGCGAGCGTGTGTCCCGGTTGCGGGCAACCGCTGCTCGTTCGTTATGCTCTCACGGTGATCGATCGCGCGGTGCTTCGACACACCTGGGACATGTGGCGGTATGCGTCGCTGCTCCCACTCTGTGACTGGGAGACGCCGGTAACGCTCGGCGAAGGGGGGACGCCGCTGCTCGAGTCGCCGGTGCTGGCGAAGGCGCTGGGTGTGCGCCGGCTATGGATCAAGGACGAAGGACTGAATCCCACCGGGTCGTTCAAGGCGAGAGGGATGAGTGCCGCGGTCACCCGCGCCAAGGCGTTAGGCGTGTCGGGGCTCGTGGTGCCAACCGCCGGTAACGCCGGCGCCGCACTCGCCGCGTATGGCGCGGCCGCCGGGCTCCCGGTGCGGGTGTTCGCTCCCGAAACGACCCCCAGCCCCATCCTGCGCACCATCGCTGCACTCGGGGCCGAGCTCGTTACCGTGCCGGGACACATCGGCGATGCCGGCCGCCGCGCGAGGGAAAGCGCCGCCGAAAGCGGCTACTTCGACATGTCCACGCTGCGGGAGCCCTATCGGATCGAAGGGAAAAAGACGATGGGGCTCGAGCTCGCCGAGCAACTCGACTGGACTCTCCCTGACGCCATCATTTATCCTACTGGCGGTGGCACAGGGCTGATCGGCATGTGGAAGGGATTCGCTGAATTGCGAGAGGTTGGCTGGCTGAGCGCCGATCAGCCAATGCCGAGAATGATCACGGCGCAGGCGCAAGGGTGCGCGCCAATCGTGCGCGCGTTCGAGAACGGGGCAGATCGGGCAGCTCCCTGGCCGAATCCCGAGACGCATGCGTCGGGGCTCCGGGTTCCCGGGCCGCTCGGTGACCGGCTCATTCTGCTGGCGTTGCGAGAGAGCGGAGGTGATGCGGCGGCCGTTGATGAACACACCATTCGCGCAGCCACCAGAGAGCTCGCGATTACATCCGGCATTGATGCCGCGCCCGAAGGTGGGTGCGCCTTGGGGGTGTGCCGCCTTCTCGTGAAGCAAGGGCGGCTCGCGCGCGACTCATCGGTGCTCCTGTTCAACACGGGAAGCGGCGCTTCTTACAGGTTCGATGACTGAGTCCAGGCTGCGGTGAATCAGCCTTCGCACCGCCGCCGCCATCACGTATCTTTACCGGCGCTATGACGATCGCGATTCTCGACCCATTCAGCGGCATCGCCGGCGACATGACGCTCGGCGCATTGATCCACTGCGGGCTCGACCCCGACTGGCTCCGCGCCCTGCCCACGCGTCTTGGTCTGGATGGCGTGCAGGTAGACGTGAGGAGCGTGGTGCGCGCCGACATTGCCTGCGTCAAAGTGGACTTCGCGATTCCGCCGCAGCCTCACGGGCGCCACCTTCGTCAGCTGCGCGAAATCATCGCCAGCCCTGAGGTTCCGGAACGCGTGCGCACACTGGCCGACGCGGCATTCACGGCGATCGCGCACGCCGAAGCGGAGATTCACGGGACCACCGTCGATAAGGTGCATCTCCATGAGGTCGGTGCCGTCGATGCGATCCTCGACATAGTCGGCTCGATCTGGGGGCTGGAGCTGTTAGGCGTTCGCCAGGTGTACTGCGGCCCGATCGCGCTCGGCGACGGTACCGTTCGAGCCGCCCACGGCCTGCTGCCGGTCCCGGCTCCGGCAACGCTCGCGCTGCTCGAAGGGCATGTGGTTCAGCCCGGTCCAGAAGGGTCCGGCGAGCTGGTTACGCCAACAGGTGCAGCCCTGGTTCGCGTATTATCATTGGGGCCGCCGCCGGCCAGCTATGTGCCGCGGCGGTCCGGCTACGGGGCCGGCACCAGGGAGTTCCGGGGGCGGGCCAATGCCCTGAGAATCGTGCTGGCCGACGCGGCAGTGAACGGCGCGAGCACGCTCGAACGGCTCGTGCAGCTTACGGCTGACATCGACGACATGGATGCGGAAGCACTTGCCGGTGCGGCGGACGCACTTCGAGGTGCGGGGGCGCTCGATGTGGTGCTCGTACCGGTGATCATGAAAAAGGGCCGCGGCGGCACCCGCCTCGAGGTATTGTGCACCCCCAACAATGCGCCCGATCTGGAACGACGCGTGCTGCAGATCACCAGCACCATCGGCGTACGGATTGCAACTTTGGAGCGGCGCGCGTTGGCGCGCGAGATGCGGACAGTCGAGGTATTAGGTCACCCGATACGGGTGAAAGTCGCCACACTGCCTGACGGCTCGCAGCGAGCCAAGCCTGAATTTGATGACGTCGCGCACATCGCGACGGTGACGGGGCGCACGTTACGCGAGATTTCCGAGCTCGCGCGCGGGGCGTCGGAACCGCAAAGGTCGAATCGGGGTATCTGAACTCGCGGAGCCCCCGGCACGACCGAGAACCTTGAAGGAGAGAGCAATGACCGGTTTGCGTACTGCGGCAGGTGCCGCGCTCGCGATGCTGGCTGCGGTCACGACTACAGCGGCCGCGCAAGGCAAATGCGAGATCAAGACAGGCAGCCCGTACCAGCTGAAGAGCGCCGAGGTCTACATGGCAAAGCTCAACAGCGGCAAGCCTAGCGAAACGGAGAACCACGCTCGCAACACCGTCGAGGTACTGACCAAGGACCCGGACAAGATCAACAACGTCGCCGGGCGAAACTTCCTGTTAGGCCGTATTCTCGCGTGGTGGGCCGCACCGCCGCGATCGATTTTCGTCGCCCGCCGCGGCGACCTCGGCTACGTCACGAATCCGGATGCGCAAATCGACGTCGCCCTGGCGATCGATACCGCGTTCAGCGCCTTGGAAGCGGCGATGCCGGAATGCACCGCCAAGACCGACACTATTCGTCGTCAGGTGTGGACGGGCCAGATCAACTCGGCGTCCAGGTACCTGAACGATGACATGCTCGATTCCGCCGAGGCCTATCTGACCCGCGCGAACAAGCTGATGCCCCGGTCGGCCTACAACTCGTACTTCACTGCCGTGCTGGCGCAGAAGAAGGGAGAGAAGGCGGCCGAATTGTACTACCATGCATACGAAACCGCGACCGCTGAGGCGGCTACCGACTCGAACGTGGCAACGATCCGACGCCAGTCGCT
>DATKDD010000146.1:0-8216 GCA_035512875.1 Gemmatimonadaceae bacterium
CTCATCGCTCCCGCCAGATAGTGCTCGGTCAATCGATAGGTCGTGATCACGTGAGGAAAGCGGGGATCGCCGACAGCGGCGAGCTGGTTTCCGGCATGGCTCTCGAGCCAGCGCTTGAAGACGGGGCTGTTCTGCTGCTGCGGGTAGATCGGATTCTGCACCGGCGATTCCACCGGCTCGTAATGCGTCGGCAGAGGTCCGTCCACGAGACCGCTCGGCACGTACAGCCATCCCTTCCCATCGGCCTTCATGATGAAGGCATCGGTACCGGAGAGTGCGTCCAGCCCAATGGCGTTCGGATCGCCTGGAGCGTCAGGTGCCTTCGTCGCCCCGAAGTCGGGCACATCATAGCCCATCCACCGGCGCTCACCGCCGTCCCACCAGACCCATCGCTTGCGCTCGCTCCACGGATCCCCGGCGAGATTGGCCGAAGCGCGGTTGTACAGCACCCGGCGGTTGGCCGGCCAGGCCCATCCCCAGCCCAGATGGGCACCCGGCTCGCCGGGCACGTCAGGCTGCTTGGCGGCGGTCAGATTTCGATCCGGCGCCGGATAGCAGCCACAGTAGATCCACGAGGCACAGGTAGTGGAACCGTCATCGCGCAGCGCGGCGAAGCCTGGCAGATGCTGTGACGGATCGGCCGTCTGATAGCCGTTGATTTCGCGCAGGATCTTGAGCGCGCTGGGCTCCCCGGGTGGACTGATCGGCTCGTCAGGTTCGAAATCCCAGGTGAGATGTCGAATCCCCTCGTCACGGGGGAGCGCGCTGTCGGCGTACATCGCCTTGAGACGCTTGCCAAGCTGATAGTAGAACCAGGTGTCGGTGCGGCAGTCGCCAGGCGGTTCGCTCGCCTTGTAGTGCCACTGCAGCATGCGCTGCGTATTCGTGAAGCTCCCATCGTACTCGGCGATCTGGGTCGACGGGAAGAAGAACACCTCGGTCTGGTCGTCCTCGATCTTGTGTGTTCCGTCTCGAACCTCCGGCGCGGTATACCAGTACGTGGCTGACTCCGTGAGCCAGTTGTCCTTCACCACCAGCCAGTCGAGCTTTCTCAGCCCCTCTCGCTCCACCGAAGCATTGAGCGATGTCGCCGGATTCTGCCCGACGATGAACCCGCCTTTCAAACGACCCTCGGCCGCCGCGGCGAAGAAGGCCATGTGCGAGTGGTCGCCGAGGAGCTTGGGATGCCAGTGGTAGCCGTAGTCGTTCTCGGCTGTGGCGGCGTCGCCGTACATCGACTTGAGGTACGACACCATGAACTTCGGCATGTTGGCCCAGTATCCCGTCGGTACGACCTCCGCCTCGATGTAGGAGCGCAGTGTGTCGTGATCCTTTAGCGCCGTCGGCGCCGACATGTATCCATGAATGCTGTGGTACAGTGTCGGCACGTCGGTCGAGCCCTGAATCGCGGCATGGCCGCGCAGGGCCATGATGCCGCCGCCGGGCCGCCCGAAGTTGCCTAACAACAATTGCAACAGCGCCGCGCACCCGATGATCTGCACGCCGTACGTGTGCTGCGTCCAGGCGACGGCATATGCGAAGGCACTGGTGCGTTCCGGGCCGGAGTTGTCGAGCAGCGATTGCGCCACCTCGAGGAACTTCTCGCGCGACGAACCGCACACCTGCTCGACCATCTCGGGTGTATAGCGGCTGAAGTGCCTCTTCAGGATCTGGAATACGCAGCGCGGATCCTGAAGCGTAGGGTCTCGACGCTCCGGCGGTGGGCGGAGCGAGCGGACTACCGCATCCCACCCTTCAGGGGGAACGCTGCTCCCTCCCACCATACCCACGCCGCCACCCGCCCCTCCCTGCTGGGTTCCCGCCGCCTGCTCACCGGACTTCTGCGTCGCCGCCGCCGCGCGTCCCTCCATGTTGGCGCCGCTGCCGGCACGGTCGTATTTCCAGGTCGTACTCTCGTACTGGCCTACAAAGCCGTTGTACGGCCAGTTCTCGAGCCCTCCGGTGTACTCCATGAGTCCCGAGAAGACGCCGTTCAGGTCCTCGGTGTCGCGGAAGTCCGGATCGATGATCGTCGCGGCATTCGTGTAGTTGACGACGTAGTCTCGGAAGAACGGCTCGCTGTTCCACCGCTCGCTGTTGATGACGTGATTGACCAGCGCGCCGAGAAAGGCGATGTCGCTGCCGGCGCGCAGAGGTACGTACAGATCGCACGTCGCGCTGGTGCGGGTGAATCGCGGGTCGATGTGGATGAGCTTGGCGCCGCTCATCTTCGCCTTCATCGGCCATCGATAGGCAACTGGATGGCACTCCGCCATGTTGGAGCCCATGATGACGAAGCAGTCGGTGTGCTCCAGATTGCGCGGATAGAGTGTCGCGGCGCCGCGACCGAGCCGAGTCCCCAGACCGGGGACGCTGGAGCTGTGTCATATACGGGCCTGGTTTTCGATGGCGACGATCCCCATTCCCCGCATCAGCTTCTGCGCAATGTGGTTGAACTCGTTGTCGAGCGTCGCTCCACCCAGCGCGAATATCGCCGGGGTCATGTTGACCAGCTTCCCGTCAGGCAGGCGCTCGATGAACGTCTCGTCGCGGCTCGCCCGCGTCAGCTCGGCCACGCGGTCCATTGCCCAGTCGAGGTCGACTTCGTCCCACGAATCGGCGCCCGGCTTGCGGTGGAGCACGCGGGTGGGCCGGTTCGGATTCTTGTGCAGCTGATAGATCGCGGCGCCCTTGGGACAGAGCGTGCCTTCGTTATGCGGGCTCCGCGGATCACCCTCGATGTTGGTGATCTCTCCATCCTTGGTGTGCACGAGGGTCGCGCACCCCACCGAGCAGAAAGGGCAGAGACTCGGAACCGTTAGGTTATCCTTGATTCTGAGTGTCTGAGCCCGCGCACGCGCGGGGGTCAGATTCAAACCGAGCCCAGCAATTCCACCGACGGCCGTACCCGCGGCGGTGGCAGAGGAGAGTCGCAGAAAGCTGCGCCGGGACACGCTCATGGCTTTCGTCCGTCCTCGAAAGAATTCCGAAATTCGACCGCAAATCGCGGTCCGCCATTCACAAATGACTCCAGGAGATTCGACGCTCGGACCGACGCGAGTTTTTCCTGGAGCAGCCGTGCCGCAGTGCCGTTCACCGCCCCGAACGCTCCGCGCCAGAGTCGGTGCAACCCGGGCCGTAAAGCACGCGCCCAGGCTTGGCGCCGGTGTGTGCCCCCTTGTCGATCACTACCGTACCGTTGACGAGCACCCACTCGATGCCGCGCGCGAACTGCGTCGGCTGCTCGTAGGTCGCCGCGTCGGAGAGGGCCTCGAGATCGAAGATGGTGACGTCCGCCCACGCTCCCTCGCGAACGACGCCGCGTTCGGATAGCCGCATCCGAGTGGCCGGCCACGATGTCATCTTCCGCACCGCTTCAGGCAGCGTGAGCACCCCCCGCTCCTTCACATAACGCGAGATTACCCGCACGTGATTGCCGTAGCTCCGCGGGTGCGGAAGCCCCAGTCCATCCTGCTGCCCAGGCTCGAGCGCGGCGCCGGCGTCGCTGCCTATGCTCATCCACGGGAAACGCAGCGCCGTCTCGACGTCCTCTTCACTCATCATGTGGTATATCGCCATTACCCGCCCCTGCCCTTGCACCACCAGATCCATGGCCGCATCCGCCGGATCCTTCCCCATCATCGCCGCAATTTCGGTTAGCGTACTCTGCTCGTATTTGGCGTTCTCGGGATTGCGCGCATTGGCGAGCACCACGCCGTCCCATCCCCCCGCCGCCTCGACGATGTTCCACCAGCCCGGCGAACCGGTTTGGATCTCGCGCTTGAGCCGCGCGCGAATGGCCGGGTCGCCGAGCCGCGCCTTGAGCGAATCGGTGCCCCCCTCGTGGGCCCATGCCGCGATCGTCGCCTCCAGCCCGGTACCGCCGGCCGTGTACACGTACATGTCCGCGGCTACATCCACCCCGCGCGCGCGAGCCGAATCGATCGCTTCGCGCACCTGGCCCATCAGCGAGCCCCATCCCGGACGATAGGCGGCCTTGAGGTGAAAGATCTCCACCGGGATCCCCGCCCGCTCGCCGATCTCGATCGCCTCTCGTACCGCGCCGACAACCCCGCTCCCCTCGTCGCGCATGTGCGTCGCATAAGTCCCGCCGTACCGCGCCGCCACCGTGGCGATCTCCACCAGCTCATCCGTCGTCGCATAGCTGCCGGGCGGATAGATGAGCGCCGTGGTCATCCCCATCGCGCACGCGCGCATCGCCGTGTCCATCGTCGCCCGCATGCGATCCAGATCGCCACGCGTCGGGGCACGGTTGGCGCGACCGAGGACCGGTACGCGAGTCTGCACCTGACTGAAGTACGAGCCGAAATTGATTGAGATGCCGCGTGACTCGAGCGTGTCCCAGTAGGCGTGCAGCGCGCTCGCCGGCACGGGCGTACCCCCCTCGCCGCCGATCGCCGTCGTCACGCCCATCTTCAGCTTGTTCTCGGCCAGCCCGTTTCGACGCAGCACCGATCCCGACTGATCCATCATGTCTATCCAGCCAGGGGAGACGTACTTGCCCCTCGCATCGATTTCGGTGCGTCCGCGACCCGCCACGCGGCCGATTCGGACGAACCGTCCATTGAGAATCGCGACGTCGGCGAGAATCCACGGATTGCCCGAGCCATCGAGCACGCGCCCGTTGCGAATGACCACATCGTAGATGGTGGAATCGGCCGCGGATGAGGGCTGCCCGACCGCGGTGGATACGAGCGCGCCGCAAAGCATGGCGGCGATCGGGAGGCGAGCACACCGGCGAGTGCGCCCCGAGGCGAAGCGAGGAATGGATGTCATGCCGCGATCTTACTGCACGTGGCTAATCGCGCAAGCCGGTGGGAGCCGGAACCCGCGGCTCCTGCGTGGGCGCGGAACCTTGCCCCGGGCGAGGCGCTTCTGCACACTGACCAGCATTCGCGCCAGCGCCGCTGGCGCAACACCACCTCAGTCCGGCCGCCATGCGAGCGCGCACACACGCCGACACACCTAACGGGAACCGACTCCGCACCGCCGCGATGCTGGTCGCCGTCCTTCTGTTGCTCGAAGCCGGCCTCGCGCACGCACAGGCGCCCGTTCGCGTGATGAGCTTCAACATTCGGTACGGGACCGCCCCGGACGGCCACCACGTATGGCCGAACCGTCGCGCTCACGTCATCGCCACCCTCCGCGACCACGCGCCGCATCTGCTCGGCGTCCAGGAGGCGCTGCGCAGCCAGATGGACGAGATTGCGCCAGCACTCCCCCACCACCGTGAGCTAGGCGTGGGGCGAGAGGATGGCAAGACCGCTGGCGAGTACTCCGCTCTGCTGGTGGACACTGTGCGGTTCACTGTTCTGGATCACGGCACGTTCTGGTTTTCCGACACCCCGGATACGCCAGGCTCCACATCGTGGGGCAATCGCATTACGCGGATCAGCACGTGGGCGCGGCTGGCCGATCGGGCAACCGAAGACACGGTGCGCGTTTACAACCTTCATTGGGATCACGAGTCCCAGCCGTCGCGCGAGCGAAGCGCCGCGCTGCTGGCCGCGCGCATCGCGGCAGACGGCTCACCCGGTGACCGCCTCCTCGTACTCGGCGATTTCAACGCGGATGAGCAGAATCCGGCCTATCGCGCGCTGCTGGGCGACCCACGCACGCCGCTCCGTGACGCATTTCGCGCGGTCTACCCCGATGCCCGTATGGCCGGCACGTTCAACGCCTTTCGAGGCGATTCAACCGGCGGAATGATCGATCACGTGCTCGTCGGAACCAGGTGGC
Organism: Gemmatimonadaceae bacterium; assembly: GCA_035512875.1. Lineage (GTDB taxonomy): Bacteria > Gemmatimonadota > Gemmatimonadetes > Gemmatimonadales > Gemmatimonadaceae > JALZIF01. Next base: position 5,761 of record DATKDD010000146.1, read on the forward strand.
GTGTCGTGGATGCCGGAATCGATCGGCGGCGGTTCGGCGCGTTGTGGGCCTCCGATCACTTTGCCGTGTGGGCAGTATTGCGCCGTGAGTGATCGCGTGTGCCTCCCAATCTCCTTCGGGATCGCCACAACTGACGACGTCGAAGGAATTTTTGCGCTGCGCTCCGCGGTAGCGCAGGACTTGACGGCCCGGTACGGTCGTGGGCAGTGGTCCTCGATCGGCTCCGAACGAGGAGTGCGGCGCGGAATCACGAGCTCCAAGGTGTGCGTGGCGCGCCTCGATGATGCGATCGTGGCAATGGTGCGGCTGTCCACGATCAAGCCGTGGGCCATAGACACCAGTTACTTCCCGCCATGTGCACGGCCACTCTATCTGACGGATATGGCCGTCCACCCTTCGGCGCAGAACCGGGGGATCGGGAGGGCGTGCATTGCGGAGAGCCGCCGCATCGGGACCGAGTGGCCGGCAGATGTCATCCGCCTCGACGCTTACGCCGGCGAGGTCGGCGCCGGGGCGTTCTACGCGCGATGCGGGTTCGCCGAAGTCGGGCGAGCGACGTTTCGCAATACGCCGCTCATCTATTATCAGACGGAGCTGTAAAGGCGGGCGCTGAGGTAATGTGCAGCACGGTACTTTGGAGGTTGGATAGCTCGGCCATGGATTTCGATTTTGTTCACGTGCGCGATCGGGTGCTCGAGCGAGCGTGGAGATCCCAGTGCACAGGGAGTGAAGCGATGCCACCACGTCCACTGGCGAAACTGCGCAAGCTGTGCCTCGCGCTTCCGGAGGCGCACGAGGTCGAAGCGTGGGGAGCACCCACCTTCCGTGTGCGGAACAAGATGTTCGCCACCTTTGCCAGCGCGTCGACTCACCATGGCGAAGGTCGTCATGCCGTCTGGTGCAAGGCCGCACCGGAGAATCAGCAGCTCCTCGTGCAGTCAAACCCCGGCCGGTTCTTCGCCCCGCCGTACGTAGGGCCGAGCGGCTGGATCGGGGTCTATCTGGACGGGGATGTCGATTGGGATGACGTGCGCGAGCTGGTGCACGACGGCTATCGGATGATCGCACCCAAGCGACTGCTCACCCTCCTGGATTCGCCTGACAAATAGGAAATTGGAAATAGGAAACAGGAAGTAGGAAAGGGAGGCCGCTACTCACGACGACACTCACCACTATCGTCGAGATCGGACTTCCTTTCCTATTTCCTATTTCCTATTTCCTATTTCCTGCTACTCAATCTCCGCCCTCGCCCGATAATAATCGCCCAGGAGATGCTCGGTAAAGTACTCGAACATCATCTGAGTGAAGTAAGGCTGCATGTCCGCGAAGCCGTGTGCCTTGCCCGGCATGATCATCATGTCGAACCGCTTGTTCGCCATGATGAGCGCATTCACAAGCCGGATGGTGTTGCCGGGGTGCACGTTGTTGTCCATGTCACCATGCACCAGCAGCAGTTTCCCCTTCAGGTTGCCGGCAAGCTCCGCGTTGGTCGGAACCTTGATCTCGAAACGGATGCTGTCTTCCTCCGTCAGGGTGTCGGACAGTGAGTCGACATGCTGCGAGCCGTTTCCGATTCCGTCGCCGCTGACTGTATTCGTGCGGACACCGCGAGCGCGAGCACTGTCGGCCTTCTGCCGGGCAATGATCCGGAGCCCGTGGTGCTGCTCGCTCCAATTCTGATTGTAAATGTTGTTGTCATGGTTTCCGGCAGAGCTGACTCCCACCTTGAAAAAGTCGTTATAGGGCGGCTGGAGCATCGCTGCGCCAGTCAGGAACCCGCCGCCGGAATGGCCGTAGATGCCCACTCGCTGGATGTCGATGAACTTGTAACGCGCGGCAAGCTGCTCGATGCCGGTTTTCTTGTCGGCGAGCGCGTAATCGCGCAGGTTGAAGTAGCCGAAGCTGTGATAGGCATTCGACCGCTGCGGGCTGCCGCCGCGATTGCCTATCTGAATGACGATGAAGCCGAGCTGCGCGAGCTGCTGCGGCGTGCCGCCCGGGGTGAAGCTGGCGATCACCGATTCCGTCTGTGGACCCGGATAGACGTGCGCGATGATCGGATATTTCCGCGTCGAGTCGAAGTCGAACGGCTTCCACATGTTGCCGTAGATGTCGGTGATCCCATCGGCCGCTTTTACGACGAACCGTTGTGGCGGCGTCCACCCCATCTCGACCAGGCGCGAGACATCCATCTCCTCCAGCATCATCAGTTCGCGTCCGAACGCGTCACGCAACACCGACCGAGTGGCGGCATCGACGCGCGAATACGTGTCGACGATGTAGCGCTTGGTAGGCGAGACCGTGGAAGTATGGTTGAAGTTGCCCGGGTCGATGAGAGAGAAGCCCGATCCGTCGGCGTTCACCCGATAAAGGTGGCGATAGTACGGATCTTCTCCCTCCTCGCGTCCGACCCCCTGGATGTATACCACTCCGCGGATCGTGTCGATCTCCGCGAT
>DATKDD010000147.1:0-5122 GCA_035512875.1 Gemmatimonadaceae bacterium
GCCGTCCAGCAGACGCTGACCGCCGACTATACGGCGCGCCTGGTGGACCTGTTGCTCGAGCGGGAGCACACGCTCACGGTCGAGGGAGTCACGATTCGACTCGCCAGGGAATTCGGCTTCTGCTACGGGGTGGAGCGCGCGGTGGATTACGCGTATCAGACGCGAGCCAAGTTCCCTGATCGGCGGATCGTGCTGGTGGGCGAGATCATTCACAATCCCCATGTGAATCAGAAGTTGCGCGGCATGGGGGTGGAGATCCTCATGCCCGGGGCGGATGGATTCGACTACTCGTCGGTGTCGGCGGATGACGTGGTAATCCTCCCCGCGTTCGGCGTGACGATCGGGGATTTCGAGACGCTGCGGGCGATCGGTTGTGTGCTGGTCGACACCACCTGCGGGTCGGTGCTGCACGTATGGAAGCGAGTGGATGGCTACGGTCGGGATGGCTTTACGGCGCTCATCCATGGCAAGCACTACCACGAGGAAACGCGCGCGACGGCGTCGCAGATTCTTCGCTATCCGGGCGGGCAGTACATGATCGTGCGCGACATGTCGGAAGCAGAGGATGTGATGGCGTTCATCGAGGGAAAGCGGTCGGCGGAGGAGCTCATGTACCGCTATGCGCCTCACGCCTGCTCGCTCGGCTTCGATCCCGAGCGGGATCTCCGCCGAATCGGCGTCGCGAACCAGACGACGATGCTCGCCACCGAGTCGCTGGCGATTGCGGCGGCGGTGGGTGAATCGATGGAGCGTGCGCACGGTGCTGCCTATCGCGCCGAGCATTTTCGGTCGTTCGACACGATCTGCAGTGCGACGCAGGACCGGCAGGACGCGGTGCTCGCGCTGCTGGAGGAGCCGCTCGACCTGATGGTGGTGATTGGCGGCTACAACTCCAGCAACACGATGTCTCTGGCGGCGATTTGTGCCGCGCGGGTACCGACGTACCACATTGAGGATGCGACGTGCATCGATCCCGACCGTGGCGTGATCCGGTTCAAGCCGATCGGGGAGCCGCCTGAACGCATGGCTTCGGACTGGCTTCCGTCCGCCGGCGAGATTCGCGTGGGCCTTACAGCGGGCGCGAGCACGCCTAACAACAAGATCGGCGACGCGGTATCCCGCATCTTCGCCACCCGGGGGATCGCGCCCGAGGCGGTGCCGGTCTAGACAGGTGCAGCGGGTCGCTCTAGTGCGTTGACCGTTCCGACCACCTCACGATAGGCGTGCAGTTCTCAGCCATTGAAACAGAGAGCGCGGCCGCCGTGCTCCAGGCGCTGATAACCTTAGGCCTGGCAGGGCTCTGCGCGTACCTCTATCGCCAGTTCCGCAAATCGTATCTCGCCTGGTGGGCCGTTGCCTGGGGACTCTACGTCTTGCGCGTGGGCGCCATCCTCAGCTTTCTCACTACCGATGAGCGGGGGTGGCTGTACTGGCACCAGGTCACGACAGGCTGGACCGCGATCGTGCTGCTCGGCGCTGCGCTCGAGTTCGAGCGGCCGCTCAGGTGGCGCCGCCGGTTCCTGCCGCTCCTGCTCTTTCCACCGATCTGGTCGTTCATCGCGATCTACCGGCTCGACAACTTTCTGCTTGCCGCCGGGCCGGCGGTGCTCTTTCTGAGCATCGCCACTCTATGGACGGGTGTCGTATTCCTCCGCCACTGGCGGCGGACCGGGTCGCACGGGGCGGCACTGTTAGGCTGGGGGTTCGTGGTGTGGGCGATTCACCACCTGGACTACCCGATCCTGCGAGCGCGTGGTGCGTGGAATCCCTGGGGATACTACCTCGACATCCTCTTCGTGCTGGTGACGGGCGCCGGGATCTTCCTGCTGGTGACGGAGGATTTGCGTCGCGGCCTTGGAGCGCTGGCGGCTTTGTCCGGCGACCTGCAGGGTGTGGAAGGTGACGCGGAGGCGCTCGACCAGTTGCTCGCGCGTCCTCTGAGCCTGCCCGGAGTGCGTGGCACTGCCATATTGCTCTCCAACGCCGATGGAATGCGTGATGTGTTCGTGCGCGGAGCGGGAAGCTGCTCTCCGCTTACCGGACGCGCTGCTGAAGGCGGGCTTCGCAAGCTGATCGACCTGGCTGCCACGACGCGGCGGCCGCAGCGAGGCGGAGACTGGCCAACCTCGGCCGATGGAAGTACCGATGCGCCCTACTCGGCGGCACTTCCCATCTTTCGAGGCACCGAGTTGGCGGGAGTTCTCGTGATACTCGGCGATACGCGGGATCCGTTCACCGCGCTCGATGATCGTTTTCTCGTCGCGTTAGGACAGCAGGTGGGAGCGGCACTCGAGAATGCGGAGCTGTACCGGCGACTGCGCGCCCGCACGGCGGAGCTGGAGCGGATGGCGCTGCGCATGGTGCACCAGCACGAGGAGCAACGCCGCACGCTCTCCTATCATCTCCACGACGAAACGGCGCAGGTGTTCGCGGCGGTGAAGATGCAGCTGGGCATGGTCCGGGAGTCGAGCGACCCCAGCGGCGCGGAGAGACTTGACCGTGTACTTTCGCTGGTCGACACCGGCATCCAGAGTATTCGGAACCTGACGAACGATCTGCGCCCCTCACTGCTCGATGATCTCGGCTTGCTGCCTGCGCTGCGCGCGCTCGCTGCAGACTTTGCGAGCCAATCAGGACTCGAAGTGGATGTGGATGCACCGCCTGCGCTGCCGTCGCTGCCTGACGAGGTCGAGCTGGCACTGTTTCGCGCGTTGCAGGAGGCACTGTCGAACGTGGCGCGGCACGCCCAGGCGACGAGCGTAACCGTCACACTCGGGAATGCGGCAGGCGGCGCGGTGCACATGACGGTGCGCGACGACGGCCGGGCAGCGATATCGGCCGGTGCGCTCGAAGGCCACGGGCGCATGGGGCTGGCGGGGATGCGCGAGCGAATCATGGCGCTGGGTGGTACGTTATCGGTGCGCGGCACCGCCAATGGTGGCGTGCTGCTGTCCGTCACTCTGGCTGCACCGGAAAACCCCGCATGATGCAACCCGGGATTCGAATTCTGATTGCCGACGATCACGCCGTGGTGCGGGAGGGGATTCAATCCGTACTGCAGGCGGGGGAAGGGTTTACGGTAGTCGCCACCGCGGCAACCGGGATCGAGGCGCTGAGGCTGGCGAAACAGCACCGCCCGGATGTGGTGGTACTGGACATTTCCATGCCTGGCAAGACCGGACTCGAAGTTGCCGCGGAGCTTCGTCAGGCGCTGCCTGATACACGCGTCTTGATGCTAAGCATTCACGATCATGCCGAATACGTGTTGGAGAGCGTAAAGGCGGGCGCCGGAGGCTATCTCCGCAAGGACGCCGCGCCGTCGGAGCTGCGCGACGCGGTGCGGGCCGTACATCGAGGCGACTCGTTCTTCAGCGCTCCGGTGGCGCGCCATCTCGGTGACGGTGTGCGCGCGGCCGCCGAGCATGACGCGCGGCGGCACCGCCTCGCCTCGTTGTCGGCGAGGGAGCGTGAGGTGCTGCAGGGAATCGTGAGCGGCGATACGAACAAGGAGATCGCTGCCCGGTTAGGCATCAGCCCCCGAACGGTCGAGACTCACCGGGAGAGCCTGATGCGCAAGCTGGAGATTCGTACCGTAGCCGGCCTCACGCGGTTCGCGGTGGAGATGGGACTCGAAGCGGGTTAGGGCTCCCCTGCTCCAAGAGCTGGCATGGTTCGCGGGAAGTGAACCAGAATCGGATCGCATCGCGCACCACACCCTTCGGGACGACCGGGTCCGCCCTGGTGTGACGCCGGGCTGACGCGCAGTCCCCACCGTGAGAATACTTCTGCCACGCGGTTTTTCGCGCCGTCCCTTCGAAAACGATGTCGCCGGCGGGGAAATGCTGCCGCTCAAGTCGGTACTCGGATACATGTTGGCCGCGTCCCGGGAATGCCATGCACGCTGAGGCGTCAGGCGGCGGCCGGGGGCCAAAATGACGGAGGAGGTGGCCGGATGACGCGATGGCTGGCGGTATTGAGCGTCTTGGCGCTTTCCGCGGGAGCGCTTCAGGCGCGGGCGGATGTGCTGCCAACGGAGGGCGACGAGACCGAGTGTGCGGGAGGGCCAGGGCCCATCTGTCAGACGAAGTCCGTCTCGAAGTGCACTGAATGGCGTGGCGAGAAGATCGAGATCACCGGAACGAGCAAGAGCATATCAGCGGGCTATCAGATCACGTGTGCCAGCTGGCAGACGGTGACCACTACCACTTACTACGCGGAGTAGAGAGGGTCGGGTTGCCTCACGCTTGTACTCGATTGTTCACATCGAAGGGAGACAGACAATGAAACTTCAATGGATGGTCGTTCCCGCGCTGGTCGCGGGACTGCTCGCTTCCACCAACCTCGCACTCGCCGACCAGTTCCAGCCTGGCGACGGAGCTGCGGTACCCGAGTGTGTGACTGCAGCCGGACTGGAGTGCCGGGTCGCAAAGACGGACAAGTGCACCAACTACACCATCGTGCACATCAAGATCGGCGTGGAGACGGTGATCACGCGCCAGTGCTCCGAGCGCACGGTGACGGAGACGTACTTCTACTGGAAGCAATACTGAATGCACCGCTGCCTGACTGGCAACTACGCCGCGGCAGCTACGTTCATTTTCCGGATTCCCGAATGTCCTCCAGACAGCCTGTTACGCCGCTGATCCTGCTCGTGCTGCTGAGCCTGACAGTTGGCGTGCTCGCCGAATCCAGGGCGCAGCGTTCCACGCTGCGCTCACTGGGGGAGTCCGACGGTCGTCCATTGGTCGCCTACCTGCTGGTGCGGGCCGACGACTGTGAATCACATCACGAACTCCTGCAGCAGCTGCAACGGCCGAGCATCGCCCGCACCACGGAGAACGGGGGAGCGCTGCTCATCGGAACCTCCGTAGCGGCTCGCAAGGCAGCGGCGACGCTCACGCGTGAGATGCCGTCGGTGCGCGCACGGCGGGCATCGATGCTGGAGCGGCGGCTGCTGTGGAGGCTCGGCTTCAGGCAAACGCCGGTGCTGCTCCTTTTGAACGCCTCGACTGGTTCCGTGCGCTTCTCCGCGCGCGCGCCGCTGACGATCCGCGATCGCGTTCGGCTGCTGCGAATGCTGTCCACTGTAACCGCAGAGTGACCACCTCTCATCCTGACAAAC
>DATKDD010000148.1:0-2145 GCA_035512875.1 Gemmatimonadaceae bacterium
CAGGTGACGGCCGCTCGCATTCAGCCGCTGAAGAAAATCACGCTGCGTGTCGGTGACCGGGCCGGCCAGCCCCATGTCGAGCAGCTGCACGTAACCGGTGAGTGCATTGAGCGGCGTGCGGAACTCGTGGCTCATCGTCGCCAGAAACTCGCTCTTGGCACGGTCCGCTTTCTCGGCCTGCCTGCGCGCGTCGTCAGCCACTGCGCGGGCTTGCTCCGCCGATTCCCGGCTCAGCGCTGAATCGCAGATCGCCCCGGCAAAGGCAGCGAGGCTCGACAATACCCTGGCGTCCTCGAAGTCGAAATGCCTGCGCTCGTCGTGTGACGCGACCCAGATCGTTCCGGCCGGCGCTCCGCCAACGTGCAAGGGGACGAGGAGAAACTCGACGAACTGTTCGCCCATCGACGTCAGATATTTGTACCTGCGTTCAGGAAGGGCGAAGAGCACTGTCCGATCCTGGTCGACGCAGACTCCGCAAGGGCTGGAGCTCCGCGGCGTCGTGGCGCCGACGCATTCCGCCAGCCGTCCTGAGAGCGCCGTCCAGCGGAACACCGTCTCGCCGGTGGAGGCGTCCACTTCGAGCAGGCTGACGCCGGCGGTACCCGGGTACAGGTCATCGCGCTGGCCGTCCCCGCGCAAACAGAGCGCGACAGCCTCATCCGTTACTACCTGTAATGCAGCGCTCGTGCTCGCCGTGAGTTGCTGCGCAACTGCGTGAAGCGCCCGATGCTCGGCTTCGAGATCCGGAACCCTTACCGGCCTGCTCGCGAGCTCATCAGTAATTAAGGGCGAATCTTCCAAATCCGAGTCGCTTGCGGTATCTGCCGACGGGCCCTCCGGATTTCGGTCACTGGTACTCATTGCCATGCGTCACGACCGGTGCATGGCCCGCGCCGCCGGGATCACGGTGACGCGACAAGTCGTACGCTTACGGCGCGATGATCAGAGGCGTGGGCATTCAGAACCGTCGCTCCGGAGCAAGTGAGTGCGGCGGAGAGAAATAGATAGTCTATCCGGCGCACTGGTAGCGAGTCGGGAAAGGAGAAGCCGTCTCCCGTGCCACAAAGCGGCCAGGAATCGGTCAGCCTGCCCTCTGTGAGCTGAGATATGACGGCGCTCTCGGGCGTGGAGTTCAGATCGCCACCCACTATTACCGCCGCTCCCCGATCGAGCAGCGGACTCACCAATTCGATTAGCGTTCGCGCCTCCTGCCGACGGAACTGGTCGTTTCTCGACGCGTCCAAGTGCGTGTTGAACACATGGAGAGTGTCGCCGCCACGATGGATCTCGGCGTATAGCGCGCCACGCGGCTCGTAGGATCCGCCAGCACGAGTCTGCGGAGGTTCGATCGGGAGTGGAAAGAGCGTATCGCGGACGATTGGCCACCGCGAAAGAAGCGCGATTCCGTACTCGCCACCCTGGTAATCGAGCGTCTTGCCGAAGGCCGAGTGCATGCCGGTGAGGGCGGCAAGATGCGCGATCTGATCTTCACCTCCGGAGCGAGTGGTGAGGCGATCCACCTCCTGCAGGAGCACCAGGTCGGCATCGGCGCTTCGCACGGCCTCGGCCACTCGCTGCAGGTTGTGAACGCCTCGCGCGTCCTTTCCCGCATGGATGTTGTAGACCATCGCCACGATGGGTGCATCAGGCGCTGATCGCGATGATGCCACGGGAGCGCACGCGTGCGCGGCCGGAAACAGGAGAGACAGCATTAGCAAGGATCGTCGCATACCCGAAAGCTACGTACCGGCTCCCGGACCGGAAGAGTGCGCGGCTGGCGCGAGCGCCGGGCCCGCTCTCCGGGACGATTGGAGACGAATTTCGCGGAGCGTTCTTGACACGCTCACGCGCACTAACGAGAGTCCACGCATGTCTCTTCGAATCACGTATGGTTGGCGGCGCGCACTAGGCACGTGCGTGTGCTCCGTTGGTGCGATAGCCGGCCCCGCCGCGGCGACCGCCGCTCAGCAGGTACCAATTGATACGACTGCCGTTCCCATGGCAACGAGCGACTCGCTGAGCGTAGTGCGCGTCTGTGCCGGCGGCGACGTAACGTTAGGTACCAACCTGGACACCACGTGGACACGCCGGGCGGCAGGCGCGCGCGGCGTGGCACGCGTGCGCGCACTGCCACCTCCGGCGTCG
>DATKDD010000149.1:0-2453 GCA_035512875.1 Gemmatimonadaceae bacterium
ACTCACGGGCAAAATCCCGTGTGCGGGAGAACAAATGCGGCTGAAAGGCGGCGAGGATGCGACGCCCTGGATAGGCAGATCGCGCCGCCTCGAGCGTGGCGTGAATCTCGGTGGGGTGATGCGCGTAATCGTCTATCACCATCACACCTCCGATCTCCCCGAGTCGCTGAAAGCGCCGCTCGACTCCGGCAAACGATGCCAGTCCGTCAGCGAGCCGCGCCGGATCCGCGCCCAGCGCCAGGCCACTCCCGAGCGCCGCGAGCGCATTCAAGACGTTATGCACGCCGGGGACGCGCAGCCGAATGGCGCACACATCCTCCTCGTCGAATACGGCAGTGAATGCAACGCCGCCATCCTCCGATCGGAGTCCAGCCGCCCGCAACCTGGCCTGCGGCGAGTGGATGGCGTACCGGATCACCTGCCGTCCACGCGGCAGATCCAGCGACCTTGCTCCCGGATCGTCATCGCACAACACGATCGTGCGCGCCGGCGCCAGAAATCGAGCGAATGCATTGCGGATGTCATCGAGGTCGGAATAGATGTCGAGATGATCCGACTCGACGTTGGTCACCACGCCAACCGTGGGAGTCAGCGCCAGAAACGAGCGATCGTACTCATCAGCCTCCACGACGAACAACCGATCGCCGCCACGCTGCAGGTTGCCATTCCATGCACCCACGCGACCTCCGGCGATCCCTGTCGGTTCGAGCCCCGCCGAGCGCAGTGCCTCGGTAGTCATCACCGTTGTCGTGGTCTTGCCGTGCGTGCCGGCGATTCCCACCACATCCCCTCCCGCCGTCGCTTCCGCGAGCGCTTCGGCACGGCGGATGACGGGAATCCCGCGCTCGCGAGCGCGCGCGATCTCGGGGTGATCGCGCGGCATCGCCGATGTGACGACGAGGGCGCCAGCCGTTTCGACGTGCGCCGGATCATGCCCGCCGTAGACCGTGATGCCCAGACGCTGCAGATCGGGCGCATTCGCGAGATTGGCATCGCAACCCGTGACGCGGGCGCCGCGCCGGTGCAGCAGCTCCGCGAGCGCGGACATGCCGGCACCAGCGATGCCGACGAAATGGACAGGTTGAGAAGACTCGGAAAGAAGCGACATGGCGGGCGGGGGAATATACCCTCCCGCGTCGTATCCGCTCAATGCGAGGCGTCGCTGGCGATGAGCCGCAGGATGCGCGAAGCGATCTCGCGAGCCGCGTCGGGCCGACCTCGCTCGAGCGCAGCCGACGCCAGCGATGAGCGTCGATGTTCGTCTACCATCAGCGCGCGCAGCTCTGCATCCAGCCGTTCGACGGAAAGGTCGCGCTGTTCGAGCATTACCGCGGCCCCCGCGACGGCGAGTGCGCGCGCGTTCGCCGTTTGATGATCAGCCGCGGCGGTGGGCAGTGGCACGAGCACCGACGGAATGCCCCATGCGCACAGCTCGGCAGCCGTTAGCGCACCTGCACGGGTAAGAGCGAAGTCCGCCGCGGCGTAGGCATCGGCGATCGGCGAGAGATATGAAACCACGCGCACACGCGGACCGGCGTGCCGCGCGAATGCCGCATGGCTAGCGGACCCGGTCGCCCATATCACGTATAGCGATTTCGGCATGCCGGAATCCATCCAGTCAGATACCGCCTGATTGAGCGCCAACGCTCCCTGACTTCCCCCGAAGATTAGCAATACCGGCGCATCATCGTCGGCGAACTTCCAGTGGGCGCGCGCCATGGCACGCGGCGGGCGTTCGGCGGGCGGCGGCTCGATCGGGTTTCCCGTCACGCCGACCCACGCCCCGGCGCGTGGCGACAGGTGCTGGGCCGCCTCACCATACCCGAGATAGATCTCGCGCGCCGCGCGACTCGCCAGGCGCGTCGTCAGGCCGGGATAGCTGTTCTGCTCCTGAAGTACGATGGGAATGCGTCGTTTGCGCGCGAAAGCGAGCGCGGCGCCTGATGCGTAGCCGCCGGTGGCCACCAGCGCGGCTGGCCGCTCCCTGGCAACCAGCCTATCGAGCTCTTTCCACGATCCCATCAGCCCCCACGCTGTGCGCCAGTTACGCCACGGCTGCAGACGATACAACGGATGGAGGTCGAGGAGCAGGTGCGGAAAGATCGATTGTGGCAGAATGTCGCGCTCCACTCCGCGCCTGGCGCCAATGAAGTACGGTGTGGCACCGGGTTCCAGCGCCACCAGCGCACGCGCGATCGCCAGCCCCGGGTACAAGTGGCCGCCCGTTCCGCCACCGGCGAAAAGGATCCTCACGCCGCTACCGCGACGGGATCGGTGGCTCGATCGCCGTACACGCGTTCACGCCGGCTGCCGATGCTGACGAGAATGCCGGTCATGAGAAAGGAGAGCAGGAGGTTCGACCGGCCGTACGAAAAGAAGGGGAGGGTGAGTCCGGTCGTCGGCAGCAGGCCAATGACCACACCGATGTGAAGAAGTGCCGTTATGGAGGTCGC
>DATKDD010000150.1:0-11321 GCA_035512875.1 Gemmatimonadaceae bacterium
GTGAAGGAGAACGGGATCGCGTGGCGTGATCGGTGGATCGATGTCGATGCGCTGGCCGCCATGCGGCGTGACGGGATGATCGCCTTCGGTTCGTGCTCCTTTCGCGAGCCACTCGATGACGTGGCCGGGCTGATCGCGCAATGATCTACGAGCCTGACGAGACTCACGACCCGGAGCGCCGCAGTTGGGTGGAGTCGGCGAACGAGACGGGCGGCGATTTTCCGATCCAGAATCTGCCGTTCGGCGTATTCGCGCCGCCCGCGGGCGGCGCGGCTCCGCGGGTGGGGGTGGCGATCGGCGATCGCATTCTCGACCTGTCGGTCTGCGCGCGCGAGCGTGTGTTCGGCGATGAGGCAGCGGAAGCGGCGGCGCGTTGTGCGGAACCCTCGCTCAATGCGCTGATGGCGCTCGGGCCGGGGGCATGGCGCGCGCTACGCCGTCAGGTGAGCGAATTTCTCGGCGAGGACGGCGAGGGATACGAAAATTTCAAGCGGCTCGGTGACGTCCTCATCGTACCGCGTGCCGAATGCGAGCTGTTCCTCCCGGCGATCGTCGGCGACTACACCGATTTCTATGCATCGATTCACCACGCCACCAACGTCGGCCGGATGTTCCGGCCGGACAATCCACTGCTTCCCAACTACAAGTACGTGCCGATCGCATATCACGGGCGTGCATCTTCGCTGGTGGCGAGCGGCACACCGGTGCACCGGCCGTCCGGACAGCGCAAGGCGCCTGACGATGAGGCGCCGGAATACGGACCGACCCGTCTCCTCGACTACGAGGCGGAGCTCGGGGTGCTCGTTGGCGTCGGGAATACGTTAGGCGAGACGATTCCGATCGACCGGGCGCCGTCGCATCTGTTCGGGGTATGCCTGGTGAACGACTGGTCGGCGCGCGACATTCAGGCGTGGGAGTACCAGCCGCTCGGCCCCTTTCTCGCCAAGAGTTTTGCCACTACTCTCTCTCCGTGGGTGGTCACGCTCGATGCGCTGGCGCCATTTCGCATCCCGGCCCTTCAGCGTGCCGACGGCGATCCGGCGCCGCTGTCGTATCTCCATGATGCAGACGACCAGAGAAGCGGCGGAATCGATGTTACGATCGAGGTGTGGCTGCGCACCCGGTCGATGCGGGAGTCGGGCGCCACGCCTGTCCGGCTGAGCCAGGCAAGCTTCTCCGGGATGTATTGGACGGTGGCGCAGATGCTCACGCACCACGCGAGCAACGGTTGCAACCTGCGACCGGGCGACTTGTTTGCCAGCGGCACCATTTCCGGTCCCGGGGAAGGGAGCCGCGGTTGCCTGCTGGAGCTCACGTCCCGCGGCGCCAATCCGCTTCGGCTTCCCGGTGGCGAGACGCGCAAGTTTCTCGAGGATGGGGATGAGGTAATCCTGCACGGCTTCTGCGAGCGCGAGGGCTATGCGCGCATCGGGCTCGGTGAATGCACAGGCGAGGTGATCGCCGCCGGGTAGAGCTGCAGGTGTGTCGGCGCGCCCATCGTGGCATGCTCATGCCATCACGATCACCTGACCCGTAATGCGCGCCGAGTCTTCCGAGCAGAGGAAGCGTGCGACCGCTGCCACCTCCTCACGCGACACGTAGCGTGCGTTGCTGCCCATCGATTCGATGTTCGCCGTAGTGCGCACCGCCACCGGCGCGATGGCGTTGGATCGAATGCCGTGCCGGGCTTCTTCCTGCGCCACGGTTCGCATGAGCGTGAGCACGCCGCTCTTCGCTGCCGCGTATGCGGCCATTCCGGCGAGCTTACCTCCATCGATCGCCGCGGTCGATCCGAAGTACACCATGGCGCCACCGCCCACGCGCAGCAGGGGAAGCAGGGCGCGGGTGGCTACGTAGGCGCTCGTCAGGTTGATGGCGAACATGCGCGTCCATACGGCGGGATCGCTCTCCGCCACGGGGCCGCTCATCGCGAAACCGCCGGCCCCGTGTACGAGCGCGTCCACCTGGCCGTAGCTCTCCTTCAGATCCATGGCGAGCGCGGTCGTCTGCGCGTGATCGGTGAGATCGCATGGAAAGGCCCGTGCGTCGAAACCGGCGTCGACGAGTGCGGCGGCGCGGGCGACTACTTCGCGCGACAAATCGACCGCGGCGACCCGAGCCCCGGCTTCGCAAAAGGAGGAGGCCAGCGTTTCGCCGACCTGCCCCTCGCGGCCTACGCCCGTGATCACAACTACTTTTCCCTCGAAGCCCATGTGCCCCTTCGTTCGAGTGCGGTAGCTTGGCTTGATGTGCGGGCCCGTGCAATCCCCATGGCGAGCGCGGCGCCGGGATTGCATCTCACGCAGTGACCATGGACATTCGGCGCGTCGCTTGAGACAAAGACCGGGTTAGCGCCCGATTTGGTTACTACGAGCCCATTAATGAAAAAGATGCTCAAGATCAGCGCGCTGGTACTCCTGGCCCTGCTGCTGCTGGCCATGGCGTTCATAGGCGTCCTCTACAGCACGCGCGGTACGCCGATCAAGGTAGTCCACAACGTGGGCGGCAAGGAGGGTGCGCCGGCAATCGGAACCGAGCAGTTCCTCCGCGCCGTCGAGCTGTTGACGCAGGCCAACCTGCACGCCGGCCACAGCATAACGGTGACGACGAACGGCGACGAAACGTATCCGCAGCTTTGGGCTGATCTGCGCACGGCGCAACGTTCGATCACACTGCAGTTCTACTACATGAATCCCGGCGCAATGGCTGATACGCTGCGTACGATTCTGCTCGAGCGAGCCGCAGCGGGAGTCCGGGTCCTCTTTCTCCACGATGCGTTCGGGGCGCAGAATCTGCCCGACGAGTATGACGCGGCGCTGCGGCAGGGAGGTATCGAAGTTTCGACATTCCGTCCGGTGCACTGGTACTCGATCCACAAGGCGCAGAGCCGTTCGCACATCCGGGTCGTGGTCATCGATGGATCGATAGGTTGGACCGGCGGGTTCGGCATCGACGACAAGTGGTTCGGCGACGGAAGGACGAATGGATCGTGGCGGGATACCAATGCCCGGTTCGTCGGACCAGCCGTGATGCAGTTGCAGGCGACGTTCACGGCCGGCTGGGCGGAGGCAACGGGAATGTTGTTGACCGGCGAACAGTTTTTTCCTGTCGAGGGCTTCCAGGCGGACGGAGACCAGTCCGCGGCGCTACTCCACACGGCACCGACGATCGGAAGTACGGCGGCGGAACGATATCTGGCATTGTCGATCGCCAGCGCGCGCAAAACGTTGTACATAACGAATTCCTACTTCGTGCCGGATGAAGCCTTTCGCCGGATGCTGACCGAGGCAGTCAGTCGCGGCGTCGACGTGCGAATCCTCACGACCAGTGATGAAACCGATGTCAAGTTGACCTGGATGGCCGGCCGTGCCCACTACGAGGAGCTCCTCGGCGGGGGTGTTCGCGTCTACGAGTACCAGCCGACGATGATGCACGCCAAGACGCTGGTCGCCGACGGGCAGTGGTCGTCCATTGGAACGCTCAACTTCGACAACCGCTCCCTCGTCTTCAACGATGAGTCGATTCTTCTGTCGCTGAACCCGCAGCTCGGCGCGCAACTGGATTCGATCTTCATTAAGGACCTCGAGTACTCGACGGAGATTCAGCTCGAGACGTTCCGGCAGCGGTCTCGGATCTCCAGGGCCAAGGAATGGGGCGCAAGCAGGTTGGGCCGGCTGTTGTGACCTCGCCGGCGGCGCAGCTGGCCGCCTTTCATCCCCTGGTCGCCGCCTGGTTTCGCGAAGCGGTGGGCGAGCCCAGCCCGCCGCAACGCGACGGCTGGCCAGCCATCGCGTCAGGCGCGCACACGCTGATTCTCGCGCCCACCGGAACCGGCAAGACGCTGGCCGCCTTTCTCTGGGAGCTCGACAGGCTCATCTCCGAAGGCCGCGAGACCGGGCTGCCGAACGCGACACGCCTCGTCTACGTGTCGCCGCTCAAGGCGCTCAGCAACGACATTCAGCGCAATCTCGAGGGACCACTGGCGGCGCTTCGGGAACGGTTCGCGGCGGCGGGTGAGTCGTTCCCGGAGATCCGGGTGGGCGTACGTACCGGAGACACACCGGCGTCGGCGCGCGTGCGTATGCGTCGTAAGGCGCCGCATGTGCTGATCACCACTCCGGAATCGTTGCACATTCTGCTCACCAGCGAGCGGGCGCGAACGATGTTCGCCGGTGTGCGCGCGATAATCGTCGATGAGATCCACGCGCTCGCCGGCAGCAAACGCGGCGCCCATCTGGCGCTCACCCTCGAGCGGCTCGAGGAGCACGTGCGCCGGGAGGGCGCCGCGCTGCGCGAGCCGGGGAGTCTCTCCGCGCCGCAGCGCATCGGTCTCTCCGCCACGCAGCGTCCGCTCGATGAGATCGCTCGCTATCTCGGAGGGTGCGACACGCCTGACGAGCGCACACGGGGCGAGCCCCACTTCCGGCCGGTACGGATCGTCGACTGCGGGCTGGTCAAGAAGATGACGGTGAGTGTGGTCACTCCCCTCGCGCGGGAGGAAGACGATCTCGGCATCACCGTGTGGCACAAGGTGGTCGACGTGCTGCACAAGCTCAGTCGTTCTGCGCGGACCATGCTTGTGTTCGTAAACAATCGCGCTCAGGCGGAACGGTTGGCGGCGCGACTCAATGCCGAGGTGGAGGAGGAGCTGGCGCAGCCCTACCACGGCTCGCTCTCGCGTGAGCGGCGCGAGGTGCTCGAGGCGGCGCTCAAGTTGGGAACCTTGCGTGTTCTGATGGCGACCAGCGCGCTGGAGCTGGGAATCGACATTGGCTCGGTGGATCTGGTGGTGCAGGTACAATCACCGAAGCGCACGTCCGCGGCGCTTCAGCGTGTGGGGCGCGCCGGACATCAGCTGGCAGCGGTGAGCCGCGGCGTGCTCATTCCCACCTACCGTGACGATGTGGTGGAGATCGTGGCGATTGCCGGCGGAATGCTCAGCGGTGACGTCGAATCGACGGTGGTGCCGCAGAACCCGCTCGACGTGTTGGCCCAGGTGCTCATCGCTTCCGCCGCGATGGAGGACCACACTTCGGCGGAGCTGTTCGACCTCGTGCGGCGCGCGTATCCGTACCATCGCCTTACGAGAAGTGCCTTCGACGCCGTGCTCGGCATGCTGACCGGCGGCGGTGGCGAGCTTGGCGCGGACCTCGAGCCGCGTATATCGTGGGACCGCCTGACCGATCGCGTGAGCGCATCCCGCCGCAGCCGCATGCTCGCGGTCACCTCGGGCGGCACCATCCCGGACCGCGGTACGTACGCCGTCTTCCTGCCGGATCGCACGCGCCTCGGCGAGCTCGATGAGGAGTTCGTGCACGAGTCCCGGGTGGGCGATGTGTTTCAACTCGGTTCGTCGACCTGGCGCATTCTGTTGATCGAGCACGATCGTGTGATAGTGAGGCCTGCTCCGGGCGCGCCGGCGCGGATGCCTTTCTGGCGAGGCGAGTTCATGGCGCGCTCGGCGGAGCTCGGGCGGCGGGTTGGCGCCATACGACGCCTGGCTAACGATCCGCATCCGGCCGCCGAGGCAGCGCTTTCGGCGATGGGGGAGCGGCAGGGGTGGGATGCCGAGACGGGCCGCGTGCTTCGCGAATACGTGGCCGAGCAGCGCGCTGCGACCGGGACAGTGCCCGACGAGAACGTGCTGTTGCTCGAGCGGTTCTCGGATGAGACGGGTGCGCCGCGGCTGGTGCTGCACTCGGTGTTCGGCGGACGGGTGAATGCGCCATGGGGGCTGGCGCTGGCACGCCGGTGCGAGGAAGTACTCGGCGCCGCCGTCCAGGTGCAGACGAGCGATGAAGGCATTCTGCTGAGGCTCCCGGCCGTTGGCGGCGACCCGCCGCTCGAACTGTTCGAACGGCTCATGCCTGACGACGCGGAGCAGGCTGTGATTCAGTCGGTGCGGGAATCGGCGCTGTTCGGCGCGCGCTTTCGCATGAACGCCGCGCGCGCCCTCGTCCTTCCGCGAGATCGTCCGGGAAAACGGATGCCGCTCTGGCTCCAGCGGTTGCGCGCCGCCGACCTTCTCGAAGCGGTGCGCGACGTGCCGGACTTTCCCCTCGTCGTCGAAACCTACCGGGAAATCCTGCGGGACGCTTTCGACCTTCCCACGCTGCGGCACGTGCTCGGAGAGATCGCCGCGGGGAGAATTCGCATCAAGTATGCCGAGACCGAGCAGCCATCACCCTTCGCCGCCGGCCTGATGTTCGGGTTCGTGATGGAGTGGCTCTACGCCGACGATGCGCCGCGAGCCGAACAGCGGGCAGCGCGGCTGGCTGTCGATCAGGGATTGCTCGACGAGGTGATGGGCACCGAGCCCGATCCCGAGCTTGGCAAGGCACTCGATGAGGTGCTCGCCGCGCGGCGCGGTACCGCGCCTGACAGGCGTGCTCGCTCTGCCGATGAGCTTGCCCACCTGCTCGAGCGCGCCGGCGACCTGACGATCGAGGAGCTGCGCGAGCGCGTTGCCGAGCGCGCCGCCTGGCGACGCGGGGATCCACTCGGAGAACTGCTCGAGGCGCAACGGGCGCTCGAGATCCCAATTCCGACGGGCCGCGGCGTCGACGAGTGGCGGGTAATTCTCACCGAGAGCTACGGCCGCTACGTGGCGGCACTCGGGCCGGAGCAGGTGGCTCGCGTACGGGCCGGGGCGGAACTGGAGGAAGCGCCGGCAGAGGCGGTGGTGCCGGCGGTGCTGCTCGAACCAGCGCTAGATGGTGGCGCCGCGCGGCGGGAACTGCTGGCTCGGTGGTTGGCGCTGGCGGGGCCGGTAACGCGCGGCTCCATCCGGGAACGATACGCCATGCCTGACGACTGGATCGGCGATCGCCTGGCCGAGTGGCAGCGCACCGGACGGCTGGTACGCGGAAGATTCCGGCCCGAGGTCGCCGAACCGCAGTGGATCGTCAGGTCGGTTGCGGAGATCGCCCGCCGGCGCGCGCTTGCGGCGCTGCGCAAACAGATCGCCGCTGTCGACATCTCGACCTACGCCGTATTTCTCCAACGTTGGCAGCATCTCGATCCCAGGGAGCGGCTGCGGGATGCCGGCGGCGCCGAGCGTGTCATGCTGCAGCTCACCGGCGTTGCGCGTTCCGCCGCGATGTGGGAACGAGACATTCTTCCGTCACGATTGGAACGATACGATCCGGCGTGGTTGTCGCAGCTGGCGTCAGGCGGCGCGCTTGCCTGGAGCGGGGTCCCCGCCCGGATCGAGGGCGATGGGCCCGCGGCCATCGGGGCGGTGCGATTCTACCCGCGCGGCACCAACACCATCTGGACGGCTGACGGGGAGCCTGGCGATGCTCGCCTGGCAGCCGGCGCGCTCGCCGTTCGCGATGCTCTCTCTCGGGACGGCGCATCCTTTCTCTCCGAGCTTGCCGAAGTGACCGGACTAACGCCGCTCTCCCTCCGCGAGGCATTGCGCGAGCTCGTGGCGTTCGGTCTGGTCACCAACGACACGGTCGAAGCGCTCCGGGAAGTCGTGCGCACCCCTGCGCTCCCATTGCGCGCCGGCGAAGACGATGACGCGACCCGCTGGCTGCCATCGTCATTCGTGCCGACGGCCGGCAGGCCTGCGGCGCAGCGACGCCCGAATGTGCGACGGCTGCCCAAATGGCGGCGCCCCGAGAGCTCCGGCACGCTGGCCGGCTGGGTGGGACGCTGGTCACTCGTCGCACGTCCACGCGCGAATGTGGATTCTTCCGACCGGGCCTCCGCCATCGCTCGCTACTGGCTGGACAGGTACGGCATCGTCTCGCGCGAATGGTTCAAGCGTGAGCGGCCTCCGGTTTCGTGGCGGGAGATCTATAACGAGCTGAAGCGCCTGGAGTACCGGGGCGAAGTGCGCCGCGGTTACTTCGTCAGGGGACTTTCCGGCGCGCAGTTCGCGCTCCCCGAAGCGGTCGAGCGGTTGCGTGCGGCCGGCGACCCGGATCCCGAAGCGCCTTTCATTGCAATGGCGGCGGGTGATCCGGCGAACGTGCACGCGCTCGCGCTGCAGGGGGCGGATCCCGACCCGCTCGGTCGGCCTCGGGGCGGCAGCGCAATGCTCGTCACACACCGGGGTGTGGTCGTACTGCGAGTCGAAGGTCGCGGGCGTCGCCTGACGATTCGGCCGGAGCTCGATACTGCGGCGCTCATCGAAGCTGTGTTCGCCTGGCTGGCCGCCGTAGTGCATGGCCAGTCGTCCACGCGGCGGCGGCGGGACATTACGGTCGAAACGATCGGTGGAATTCCGGCACTCCAGAGCGAGCACGCCGATGCGCTGCGCCGTGCCGGTTTTCGCCTGACTTCCGAAGGGCTGCGCTGGTACGCTTCTATCTGATGTCTTCGCGGCCGAGGGCCGCGCGCACGGCCTCGCGCATGGCGATTACCGCTGCTTCACGAGCGGCCGGCAGATCCTCACGCACGTGCAGCTCGATGCCGGTGGCGACCGGCACTCTTCGCCAGGTTGCGGCACCGTTGTCGTGGGCCGCGATCTCCTGCGCGCCTGACGAGAGCGATGGCGCAAGGGCGGTGGCCGCGCGGCGCTCGAGCGCATCGCCTGTCTGTTCCACGAGCTCGAGCTTGATGCGGTCGAGCGTGAGACCCTCGCGCTGCCGAATCTTGATGTGCAGCAGCTGGAGCAGATGCTTGTAACCGTACGTCGCCGCCGTTCCCGTGCCCTCCGGGCGATCGAGCATGCCGCTGGCCACATAGAACCGTACCGCGCGTGCGCTCGGCGCCGCGCGGGCTGCCGCGTTGGTGGGCCGCATCGCGGCGGCATCGGTGAGCGCGGCCACGTGGGCGGCTAGCCCTCGAGCGTTCCAGGGGGCGTGACGCGAATGCGCGCGCAACAGTTGTACAGGATTCTCCACCATGTCTGCGGAAGGATAACCGGAGTTCGGAGCAGCGTCGAGACGACCTCCGTGCTGGACGCGTGTGCCGGCCTATTTATGGCGTGCCGGAGGCTTCGTCGCCTTCCGTGCGGACTTCCTGGTGGAGTCGGCCTTTCCCGTGGATGCGCCACCCGACTTCTTGGTCGTTGACTTCTTGGATGCTGCCGCCTTCTTCGCGCCCTTTGCGGCACCTCCCTTCGACGCGCTGCTCTTTTTCGCCGTGCTCTTGGTGCTCGCGCCTTTGGTGGCCGTCTTACCGGTAGCCGCCTTTCGGGAGGCGCTTGGGGAGCCTCCGGATGCACGAGGTGGCTTGGTCGACTTCACACCAGAGTCGCGGGAAGCTGCCCCCTGTTTTGGAGCGCTGCCACGTGATGAAGCGTCTGCGGGAGGTCGAGATGGCGCCGCCGCGGGCGCGCGGCGTTTGGCGGGACGCTCCTCCTCGTCGTCCTCCTCCTCGGGTATCAAGCCGGTGGCCTCAGCCTCCTCGTCGTCCTCAGTCTCGACAACGGCTTCCACTGGCTCCTCCTCGTCGTCGGACAGCTCCTCCGGGCTGTCCCACAGGCCGGCGCTACGCTCCGAGAGCGATCCCCACCCCTCCTCATCCTCTTCATCATCGTCGTACGACGCGCCGTAGCCACTCCCGCCGTAGTCTTCGGACTCGTCATCGCGGTCCGAGAACCGAAGCTCCTCGTGCGGCCCATCACCTCGCGGCATGTTCAGCCTCCTCCAGAAATGTCGGCAGCCCGGGAGCCGCGACGGTCAGGGACTATTTCGGCAGCGTGCATTCCATGTGCCGGGTTGGGCGGGCGCGAAATTACGATGCACCACATTCCGACATGCCGAATAGGGGGTTGTCGCCGCTACGTCAAGGGCGACTTCGTTCGGCCTCGGGCGAGCGAGGCGGCAGCAGCGCTCTGCCGCCCCCCGGATAGCTGATCATGCGCGTTGAGGAGGCGCGGATCCGGGCGTCGAGCGGCCTACGCCGAGCGGACGATCCGAAGCCCGACTACCCGCTGCAGCGCGGCATAGACTGCCGTATCGAGAAATGACCCGACGTCGCGCCCGAAAAGCTCGAGCGCCTCGTTGGTCGTCATCGGCTCGCGATAGGCGCGCTTGGAGGTGACGGCATCGAATGCATCGGCGGCCGTTAGGATCCGTCCTCCGATGGAGATCGACTCGCCGCTTCGCCCTCGTGGATATCCGGTACCATCGATATGCTCGTGATGGTCATGGACGAACTCGAGCACGATGCCCAGATGCCGCAGCGGCGCGAGAATCTCCATGCCGATGCGGACGTGATCCTTGATGTGCGCGAACTCCTCCTCGGTGAGTCTGGCGGGCTTGTTCAACACCTCTTCGCGAATGCCGATCTTGCCCACGTCGTGTAGGCGGCCGGCGAGGTGGACCGCCTCGATTATGTCAGGCGGGAGGTCCAGATCGGCGGCGATCTCCGCGCCGAGATCGGCGACGCGCTGGGAGTGGCCGCGCAAGTACACATCCTTGGCTTCCATCGCATTGATGAGCGTTTCCGCGATGCTGACGGACATGTCGCGCATCGCCAGCTTCTCGCGCTCGAGTTCCGCGGTGCGAACCGACACCTGATCACGGATGAGCTGCTCCACCCCCTGCCTCTCGAGTCGCTGCTCGCGCTTTTGCAGGGCGCGCCGCATCGCCAGGTGCAGATCGGCGAGATCCATCGGCTTGATGAGATAGTCCGTGGCGCCACAGGCAAGCGCTTCGATGGCGGTCGGGGCGTCGTTGACGGCCGAAAGCATCACGATTGCCATATCCGAGTCGATTACCAGCGCCTGCGTCGCGACCTCGATTCCATTCATCACCGGCATGCGCACATCGCAGATCATGATGTGAAATCGGTCCGACCGCAGCAGCTCCAACGCCTCGGCCCCAGAGGCCGCGACGCGGACATCGAAGCCTCGGGTGAGCAGGAATCTGGCGAGTGCCCGCCGAATCGATTCTTCGTCGTCGACGATGAGCACCATCTCGGTGGGGGCCCCTGGAGGCCCTGACTGCAAGGAGGGGCGAGCACTTTCCGGTTCTCGGACGAGAAGCAGATCATTCATGGGTGTTCTCCTCGAGAACGGGATCGAGCATTGATGCTTCCGCCACCGGCAGCGAAAGGCGAAAGGTGGTTCCGGCGCCGGGCGAGCTTTCCACGGACAGTGACCCGCCGTGTGACTGAACGACTCCGTAACTGACGCTGAGCCCCAGCCCGGTGGCGGTGCCTTCGGGCTTGGTCGTGAAGAAAGGCTCGAAGATGCGTTGGCGGATGTCGGCGCTAATGCCCGAGCCGCTGTCGTGCACGTCGAGACAGACACGGTCACCCCGATCGGCGGTAGTGATAGTCAGGCGGCGGGTGCTCGTCGACGCCATCGCCTGCTCCGCGTTCACGATGAGATTGAGTAGCACCTGCTGCAACTGCCGCTC
>DATKDD010000151.1:0-5270 GCA_035512875.1 Gemmatimonadaceae bacterium
GTCTCTGAGGACGGACGACACGAGCCGCACAATGGCGTCTTTCGATCTGCTCGAGTCGCACTGGGCGGTTGCGGCGATCGATGATGGCGCCCGTCGCAGGGCTCTCGCCATCGCCGAGCAGCGTTGGGGACAGCGGCGCACTGGGCAGCTCGCGCTCGACGACGAGGATGAGAATACCCAGATCGGGATCCTCGCCACTGCCTACGATGTCGCGGCGCTGGATATCCTCGTCGATCCTACCGGTGCTCTTGCCACCGATCCGAGCGCTGAACGTGGGAGTTCCCCGATAGTGGCCGGTGCCTCCCGTGCTCTCACGCTGCATGGCGCTCTGCCGCTCCCGCGCGGCGATGCCGAGGCGATGACCTACCGTCTGCTCCACATTGCGTCTTTGGCTGTTGTGGGGCATCGGGAAGCCGATTTCGTCGAGTGGCTCGAGCTTCAACAGCCCGTCTCCTCGATATCGGCGGCCGGCGGCGAAAACTGGGAAGCGGTAGTGCGCGCGCACCTGGCTGAGATCTGGCTGACGCTTGCTCGTCCTCCTGAGCATGGTGGCTACGACAGCGTGGTCGCACGAATCGCCGAACTGCGCGAAACGCGCGAGGATGCCGAAGATGCCCGCCTTGGCCAACTCGATCGCAATTCGGCTACCCGGCTGCGATTCCAGCTCTTCACCCTGTACCATTTGGTCGACGCCGCCGCAGCGCTCACCATGTATCTCACGCGCGGCGAGCCGGCGGAAATACTTTCGCGGCTCTCGCTTCATTTTACCATGGCGCGCAGCGCCGCCACGGGCGAGTCAATGCTCGATATTGCTCTTGCCTGGATGCACGGAGCTTCTTACGTGCTGGCACGCCGGCGCAGCGAGCAGCTCACATTTCCAGGCCTCGCGGACGAGCCTCGCCGTACCTGAAGGTCCGGCGGATCCCGCCTGCACTACGCCTGGCGGCTTTTAGGATGCGTGACGCCGAGGAGATACCGCTGGGCTGGATTTCGCGAAGTGCGCAGCAGCAGGGTTCGCGTACGCCGCCGTGCACTGGTGTTTGAGGTAGCGGAGGGGCCGCGACCGTACTCGGGCCGGTCTACGGCCACCTCCAGCTCCTCATAGCGGTACCAGTCGACCGCACCCGTCGAACTCGTGCATCGAGCATAAAAACGATCGTCTTCCGCCCAGAATCCCTCCCAAAGGTCGGTCGGAGATTCCTGCCGCAACCCCGGCGTGGGGGCCACCTCGAGGATACCACGGGGTGCGGTGCAGGCTACCAGATCCATTTCTTTTTTTCTCGCGCCGAGGTCTGTGCCGTTGTTTTCGGATCAGCAACCTATGACCAACAATTTCAGCGCGCAATAGGTCAAAATCTTGTAAGTCGTTGTGCCGCTTGTGGATAACACGATGTGGAAAAGATGCCTCGCGTCTCTAAGTTGTGATTCGAAAGCGCCTAAGGCGCATGCGTAGTGTGGAAAACTGAATGTGGATAAGGCGATGGCAGCGTGGAAATTTCGCAGCGTGCTGCGCGAATCAGAAAAGAGCGGTCTTCCGGGAATGCATGGGTAGTTGTCGAGCTGCAGATCTCGCGACAGGCATCTTTTCGGCAGAACGTCCGCATTTTAACGCGGAGGTCGCGGAGGTTTCGCGGCGGACGCTGAGATTTCGGGGTGGTGGGGTTAACGTCGGATATTCCTGAGTTCTTCAGACGTCTCAGAGTGTCGTCCTTCAGATGACACGTATGTTGATCAACAGCCCGAAACACGGTTGCTCAATTTCAACAAGGACAGGAGTAGGACGCTGCGCCATATTCTCTGCGACCTCCGCGTAACCTCCGCGCCCTCCGCGTTAAAAATTGCGGAGTTGTGAACGGCAGCAATCCCTGACCACCCACTCGAAAGCCGGAAGACCCGAAAAGAGAGAGCGGTATTCCTGGGCAGACTCGCCGCTGCCCTGTGCAATTGCGACCGAACGGCGCTGGCGGACGCGCCCAGCGTCCCACATTTTGTTGCGCGCAAGCTGGGAATCCAGATGCGCCGTCCACTCCGCCTCACGAGAAAGCATGAAACACCCAACTGCAGTCGTGCTTCTGGCCGCAATGTGCTGCGCGGCGACACAGTCTCTCGAGGCGCAGCGGCTTCGCGAGCGTATCTCCTCGCTTTTCATTTTCGGACCCGGGCAGGATCCACTCTTCCTGGCTGGCTCGGCCGATCCCACCAATCCAACCTTCATCCAGGCTCACGGAACGCACTTCGTTCCGGCATCGGCGGCGGAGAACGCATCCCTCATCACCTTCGTCACCGGCGCAATCGGCGCGAACATTGGTAACACGCCGATCGGATCGACTAGTGGTGCCGAGACCTTTCGGTTCGAGGGCGGCGTTCCGGTGCGAACATCGACGTCAGCCGGGCCCATCTTCGCCGAGCGCGCCCAGACGCTCGGCCGAGGGCGCATGCTCGCCGGCATAACCCGCAGCACGTTCTCCTTTGCCACACTCCGCGGTGTGGATCTGAAGGACATTCAACTGACGTTCACGCATGTGGACGTCGACTTCCCCGCATGCGACTCGTTATTCGGGGGCGATTGTTCGCTCATGGGGGTGCCTGCCTTCGAGAACGATGTAATGGAGTTCGATTTGTCGCTCGACATCGACGTGGCGGTTCACGCGTTCTTTCTCACATACGGCCTCACCGACTACCTGGACGTTGGCGCCGTAGTCCCCATTGTCACTGCCTCGCTCGATGGCGCGAGCCGTGTGCAGATCGTTCCCTTCGGACCGGCGAACGTCGCGCACTTCTTCGAAGGCACATCTGATCGTCCCGGACTCTCCGCCTCCAGATCGACATCGGGTTCGACGACCGGGATCGGCGACGTGGCGTTCCGCATCAAGGCGTCGTTCGCCGAACGGGGAAATACACGATTGGCGATTCTGGGCGACGCGCGCTTCCCCACCGGAAGCGAAGAGGATCTGCTCGGGAGCGGAGAGTTTTCCGCGCGAGGGCTGGCGGTGTTCACCTCGCGATTTGGCGCGTTCTCGCCACACGCAAACCTCGGCTACCTGTACCGCGCAGGTGAGAATCGGACCGACGCCGTATTGGCGACGATCGGGTTCGATCACCAGCTCGGTGACCGCATCACATTGGCTGCGGATCTGATCAACGAACTGCAGGTGGGCGATCCGACGCTGCGTTTGCCACAGCCGGTGGAATATGATGCGCCGTTCGCGCGCACCGTCCGACCCACGTCCATCCCCGACATGCGGGACGACTACGTGAACGGCTCGTTCGGGTTCAAGTTCGTCCCTGCACCGGGGTTTACTGCGCTCGTGAATGCGCTGTTTCCGTTGAACCGCGGCGGCATGCGCCCGAACATGATTTACACTGCCGGCGTCGAGTACTCCTTCTGAGTACAGTCGACGCTCGAGCACCGGCCGCATGGGACCAGGCGATTCGCTAAGGTCTCCCCTTACGGCTCAGCGTACTGATATCAGTCGCCAACCGGTCGACTCGCGTCGCAGGCTCGCGGTAAAACTGACCGGGTCCTCGGATCGGCCGCGCTCCGTCTCATAGTCGTACGTGCCGGTGAGACGAGCTTCAGCCGCGTCGCCGTCGATGGTGAGATTGGCGATTCCAAAGGTCACATGAAGTGATCGCGTCGCGTCGAAGAACGTCTGAAAGCGCAGCTGCTGTTGCGGCGTTATGGCCGGGTACACCGTCCGAACCGCCGCGATGTCACGCGATTCGATCGCGCGCGCGTATCCAGCTACTGTCTGCCTGATCAGAGTCGTGTCCGAAACGACGGGTGCGACCACATCGGGAATGCGCGCGGGCGGCGACGGAGGGATGTTGACGTCGGCGCGCGGCAGCTGGATTGGAGCCTCCGCTATCTGGCGCTGCGCAGGTACCGCGGAATCGACGTCCCCAGCGGCTGAACTTTCGGATAGCGCCTGAGCGGAGGGCGGTGTCGCCGTCCGCTGGGCGCTCGGCTGCCTTTGCGGCGGAACTCGCACCACGGGACGAGTCGCGGTACCGGCAGTGGACGGGGTCGCCGCGGGCGTCGAGGATGCGCCCGGGCTGTCAGCCGCGATACTCCCCGACAGCGTGTCCTCAAGCGCGGAACTATCCGCAGCCAAAAGCACGGCCGGATTGTTCAGAGAGCTTTCCTCGGCAGGGCGTTCGGCAACGACGAGCGGTGCTGGAGGCACAGTGCTCTCCGAGCTCAGCCACAAGCCAACTCCGGCCACCACGAGAAAGAGGGCCGCTCCCCCGACCGCGAGCGCGCGACGGTGCAAACGCGAGCGAAGTCGCGACGCGATCGCCGACTCCATCGACCGGCGCAGGGAGACGGTAGACGACGACGTGTGCTCCGTATCCAGTTCGGCGCGAACGGCAGCCAGGTCATCGGCCATTTCGAGCGCGCTCTGATGGCGATCCGACGGCTCTTTGCTCAGCGCCCTGCGGACAATCCGGTCGAGCGCCGGGGGAAGTCCAGGCATCAGCTGGAGGATGGGAAGCGGCTCCTCGCTGACGATCTTGTAGAGAGTGTTGTGCAGCGTATTTCCTTCGAACGGCCGCGCGCCGGTGAGCAGCTCGTACAGCACCGACCCCATGGCGAACACATCGGTGACGGGAGTGATCTTTGCCCCGACCACCTGCTCCGGCGCCATGTAGCTAGGCGTACCCATCATCGCGCCCGTCTGCGTCAGCCGGGACGAATCGAGATAGGCAACGCCAAAATCCATGATCTTCGCACGGCCATCTTCCGTTACCCGAATGTTCGCCGGCTTTACATCGCGGTGAACAATGCCGTGCCGGTGCGCATAGGAGAGCCCGGTGAGCACGTCGATGGCTATATCGAGTCGCTGCTGGATGCTGAGCGGCTCGTGGGTCGCGAGCAACCGCTCCAGGTCCACGCCGTCGACGAACTCCATGGCGATGAAGAGGTGTCCCTCCATTTCGCCGAAGTCGTAGATCGTGACAACGTTCGGATGCTGAAGCGATCCGGCAGACTGAGCCTCACGAAGGAACCTGTCCCGCAGCTCCTGCTGCCGGGAAACCGCCTCGCTCATGACCTTGATCGCGACCGTGCGGTTGAGCACGGTATCGACTCCGCGATACACGACGCCCATCGCCCCCTCGCCTACGAGATCGAGGATTCGGTATTTACCGACGTTGGCCAGACCCGTATCGGCCATCTGCCCCACTAGCGAAAGATCGAAGTCGTGCACTTGCAACTCAATATCGGACGGTTCATCCATGTGAGCAAGCGGACCGCAATCAAGCCGCCA
>DATKDD010000152.1:0-3372 GCA_035512875.1 Gemmatimonadaceae bacterium
AAGG
Organism: Gemmatimonadaceae bacterium; assembly: GCA_035512875.1. Classification (GTDB taxonomy): domain Bacteria; phylum Gemmatimonadota; class Gemmatimonadetes; order Gemmatimonadales; family Gemmatimonadaceae; genus JALZIF01. The sequence continues at coordinate 5 of DATKDD010000152.1, forward strand.
CTCGACGCGCAGCGGGGCGGGGAGCCCGCGGATCTCGTTCACCCAGGCACCGGCCGCCATCACAATGCGATCGACCTCGAACCGGGCCGTTCTGGTGACGACGGCGGGGTGAAGTCCGTGCGGCACGATTCGCACGACGTCGCCCTCGACCAGCCGCACCATGTGTTCCCGAAGCAGCCGTTGGCGCAACGCCTCGATCAGTGCGACGTTATCCACCGCTCCGTCGTCCTTGTGCAGCAGCGCGCCCGCGGCTTGAGCGAGTTCCGGCTCGAGCACTTGAAGTACGTCAGGGTCGAGCCAGGTCGATTGCGCGGACGCAAGGCCGCGCAGGTGCTGGGCGGAGCGCTCGTCAGGCGCGAGCTCCACGACGCCATTGCGGAGCAGCATTATCTTGATGCCGGTCGCTTCCTGCAGCTCGCTGACCCACGCGGGAAACATGTCGCGGGAGGCTTCGCCAACCTTGCGGGCAGCGGTGTCATTGGACTCGATGTGGGGGGCGAGCATTCCGGCGGCGGCGGGTGAAGCAGCCCCGGCATGGGTTTCGCCTACGACCAGAACGCGAGCGCCTCGCGCGGCCAGCGCAGCGGCGCAGGACAAGCCGATTATCCCGCCGCCAACTACGGCGATCAGCGGTCTATCGGGCAACGCGAAAACATGAAACCGGCGCGCACGGGCGCCCGTAGTGGGGATAGCACCGTCATGGAGACACACAACATGTTCCGCACGATCTTCGCAATCGGCATCATGGCCCTTCTCGGGCTGTTCGCGCTGAAGTTCATTTTCGGCGTGTTCGGTGGCCTGATCGCGCTACTGTTCATCCTTCTCAGGTTGGCGATCAAGGTCGCGATCATCGGTTTGCTCGTGTACCTGGTGATCCGGGTCATCAGCCCAGATACCGCACGGAACCTGCGGGAGAGGTGGGGATCGCGGGACTGAGACGGAATGCGAGGGAGAGCTCAACCCCAAAAGTGCGAAGTACGAAGTGCGAAATGCTCCTTTCGCAATTCGCAATTCGCACTTCTCGTCATTCCAGCATCGCCACCACGCTCCACACGAGCAGCGGCAGCATTAGCTCATGATGCCCCGTGATCTCGAATCCCTCCCCTCCCGCCAGCACCGGACGCTGCACGACGTTGACGCGCGGCCTGTAGTGCCGGATCATGTCCATGTCGCAGGTCGTGAAGCCCGTCGGACGTTTCTCGCAGAGGTTGCGCGAGACTGTCAGTGCCTTGAGAAATACCTCGGGCATGATCACCGCGCTTCCCAGGTTGAGTACCACGCCACCGTCGTGAAGAGCGGGGAGCGAACCGGCGAGCCGGCGAAAATCCCGGTGGCTGGTGTCGCCGATCGCGGCGCCGTTCGCGGCCGGGTGCTGATGAATGATCTCCGCACCTAACGCCGCGTGGACGGTGACCGGCACCCCGGTTTGCCGCGCCGCCATGAGTAGCGAAAGGTCGGAATTGGCCAGCTCGGATTCGGCGAGCGCGTCCGACAGCGCTTCGCCCATTCCTTTCTGCTCGCGCATGCCCCGGATGAACGCCTCGTTCATCTCGCGGCCGGTTTCCTCGGCCATGCCGAACGTGCCGTCGGCCAGGCCGGCAGCGACATCTTCGGACGTTCCGCCCCAGCGCGCGATCTCGTAGTCGTGGATGGCCGCGGCGCCGTTCATGGCCAGATGCGTTATGACGCGGCGGCGCATGAGGTCGATGAGGAGGCGGCCGGTGCCGGTCTTGACTACGTGCCCGCCGAGCATGACGAGCCCGCCGCGCCCGGAGCTGGCCGCGCCGACGATTGCCCGCGCGACGCGCATGAAGTCACGGGCGACGAGCACGTCGGGCAGCGACTGAAGGAACGCTGAGAACGAGCGGTCGTCTCCCGGAGGAGACGCGAACTCCTCGGCTCGTACCTTGTTCGGGCGGCGCGCGATTGGGACCGTGCGCACCGCCGACAGATCTGCTTCGTTAGGCTCTACTGTCCGCCCGCCGAGCCCGTCCCCGGAGTGTACGATTTCAGATAGAGGTTGAGTGAGCCGAACTTCAGCTGCGACTTGAGCTGGACCATGATGCGCCGGTCGTCATCCGAAATCCAGATCTCGGCCCGCCCGCCTTCGGAGAAGATGCCTCGCGACTTGATTATCGGCCGAATCACCACGCAATCGAACGTACCGGCCGGCACCTTCACTCGCTCTCTACGCAGCACCTGGATGGTCACAGGGTTGCGGTCGGGTCGAAAGTATCTGTTGAAGGTATAGGTCTGGCCTACCGAGAACGGGACGGTGCGGATGAAATACAGAAAAGAGCCGTCATCCAGCGGCTCGGCGACCGACTCGCGCTCCTCGCTGTCGTTCTCGGTGTAGACGCGACGGTCCGGAAAAACCTCGAACGTGCGCAGGCGCTCGTAGCTGCCCTCATCCACGTCCTGGATGTGTCGCAGCGATGCAAACGTTCGCGTATCGAACCAGCTCTCGTAGCGATCGTTGATCCTGTAGAAGAACGTGCCGCCGCGCACGCCGAACACCGTATGCCAGGCTTCGCGCCCGCGCAGTGTCGTGACTTCATTGACTTGCATGCGTGCCGTTCCAACCTTGAGGGCGCCGAATTTCGCGTCGTACACGAGCTGCTCGCCAACGCCGAACGGCACGACGACCCGTCCGGGCGCGGCGCTGCCATCGCTGTTCTGAGCGAACGCCACGAGCGGCGTGACGAGCAAGGCAAGTATCGAGAGAGATGTCTTCATGTAGTCGGCTCGCGTCGGGGCTGTAGCGCTCGCCCGGATTTATAGAGTTCGAGTGCCCCCGACCACGGCCGCACTCGCGTGGCACGTGGTCGCAGATTGTACCTGGGCGACACCTTCACCGTCTCGATCCGTCGGGAGAATCGTGCCAGCTTGACGGTTAGCTCGACCTGGGCAGCCCATCCATTCCCTCTGACGAGCGGCGAATTCCCCGAATCACGTATCGCATCGCGAAGGACGCTGATCCTCGCCAGGCGGAAACTTCCCAGCGGGTCGGCTACTGAATCGAGCCCCAACATGGGGCGGAGGACCCGCGGGGCGAGCCGGCGAACCCACCGGGTACCGGCTGAGAGGTCGTCGGGCTGCCGATCGGGCTCGGCGATCACGAGATCGACCCCACCCTCGAACGGCTTGATGAGGGATGGGAGCGCCTCGGGCGGGTCGCTGAAGTCGGCCTGCATGAAGACGGCAGCGTCGCGCCGCGGATACTTGGTGAGTTCTGCCGCCCTGCGAGCCAGGACGTCGAGAGATGCGCCGTATCCCCTGCGCTCGTCGTGCCTGATTATCGTGAGCGGGAGGATCTGCGTGTAGGTCTCCAGCGTTTCGGCGGTGGCGTCGTCGCTGCCATCGTCCAC
>DATKDD010000153.1:0-5329 GCA_035512875.1 Gemmatimonadaceae bacterium
CCTCACGGCGTCAGGTCCATGGCCTCCACGATTCGGGAGAAGGGGATCTGCGCCGCCTCGTTCACCTCGCGCACCAGCTCGGGGCTCGTTGCCTCGAACAGGCACATCACTCGCGCCTCGCCGGGGACCCATGTGCTGCGAAGGTAGCGAACGTCCTTCCCCTCATCCGTGAAGCGACTGCTCGTCTCGATCGCCGACTGCTGCGCGTTGCCGAGTTGCGAGAGCGTGATGCCTGGCAGGTCACGCTCCACCATGTAGACGGCCATGGAAATCCTCCAGTGTGGGATGATGATGAAACTCGCGGCTCCGGCTACGCGCAGAGCCGCCCATGGTACTGCAGTTCGATGGCACCGCCGAGCACGACGGTTCCATGAGCGCTGATGAATCCGGTTGCGACCGCGTAGGCGCCAGTGCCGCCGACGATCTCGAGGCGATTATTGAACCGGTACAGCGGCGAAGAGACGGGCGCCAGCACGCCGCGATCATCAGTATCGAGCAGCGATCCGCCAATGACGTAGCGGTGGCGCATGGCAAGGTGGATGCTCCCGCCGCCGGCCTGTCGAAGATCATCGATCCAGGCGTAAGCCTCGCCAAGCGGTGTGCCCGTGCGATCGAAGAGGGTGCCCGCTATATCCGCCCCCGCCGCATAGGCCGGCAGGGCCGAGCGCTCGGCGTCGCTGAGAAAGCGGGCGTCCACCGTGCCGCTGATGTTCTGGCAGGCGGCGGCCGAGCGGGCGAGCTGCGGCAGCGGGTCCTGCTCGGCAGCGGTGGGTGCGTCACGCCCGCAGCTGGCGAGGGTGCCCGTTAGGAGCAGAACGCTGAGGATGCTGGAGGTCCGCATGCTGATCTCCTCTCGAGTGGTGGTTGGGGGGCAGGGGGTTCCGGCGGTTGCACGCCAAGCGCCTGAACCCGATTATGACGAACACGAGTCCCAGTGGTCCGTGCTCCGGGAGACATTACGGAAGTACAGTCATCTGGCAGTCACCCGCGAGGTGACCGGCGGGGCTATGTCGACGAACCGCACGATTCGACCATGATTCGCCTCATCACGCTCGGTGCGGTCGATCTCCATACAGCGGACGGGCGGACGCTCCAATCGCTTCTCGCCCAGCCGAAGCGGCTTGCACTCCTAGCGTACCTCGCGATGGCGACGCCACGCGGCTTCCATCGGCGAGACACCCTGCTTGGCCTGTTCTGGGCTGAGTCCGAGACCGAGCGCGCCCGACATTCATTGAATCAGGCTGTCTATGCGCTGCGTCGGATCCTCGGCGAGAGCGTCGTCACGAGCCGGGGCAGCGAGGAAATCGGCGTCGATCCATCGCTGCTTTGGTGCGACGCAGTGGCGTTCGATGGAGCGCTTGCCCGCGGCGCGTTGGCCGAGGCGCTGGAGCTCTATCGGGGAGACGCTCTGCAGGGGTTCTTCCTCTCGGATGCCGTTGAATTCGAGCGCTGGCTCGACATGGAGCGGAGGCGCATGCGAGACCGGGCCGCGGGGGCGGCTTGGACGCTCGCCAGCCAGCAGGAAGCGGTGGCGAACGGAGCCGGGGCAGCGCACTGGGCCAGGTGCGCCGCTGCGTTCGCGCCTGACGACGAGCTGGCGCTTCGGCGTCTGGTCGGACTGCTCGATCGCGTGGGCGACCGTGCCGGAGCACTGGCGGCCTACGAGTCGTTCGCCCAGCGGTTAGCGGACGAGTACGACGGCGAGCCCTCCGAGGAGACGCGCTCACTCCTCGAAGAAATGCGATCACGGGAGCGAACCGCGCTGGCCCCGAAGCTTCACTCGGCGGACTCGACTCTGCCGGGGCCGGCCGTTGGCGCGCCCGCCGCTCCTCCGCCGCTTCCTGCGCAGCCAACGCCGTTCATCGGTCGTGAGGCGGAATTGGAGCAAGTCGCCTCGTTGCTGCAGAAGCGAGAATGCCGGCTGGTCACCATCGTTGGGGCGGGCGGCATCGGCAAGACCCGACTGGCGCTGCAGGCCGCCGCCGCCGCGGAACGCGAGTTCGCGCACGGCGTGCGGTTCGTGCCGCTTGTCCCCGTCTCGTCGCCCGATCTACTCGTCTCCGCGCTCGGCGATGGCCTCGACTTCCGATTTGGCGAAGGCCAGGAGCCTGGCGAGCAGCTGCTCCAGCATCTCGCGGAGAAGAAGCTGCTGCTGGTGCTCGACAACTTCGATCATCTGGTCGTATCGGCCGCGTTCCTGACACGCGTGATCGAGCGCGCGCCCGGGGTGAAGCTTCTCGTTACGTCTCGTCAGGCGTTGAACGTCCGGGGCGAGTGGCTCGTCCCGCTGCAGGGGCTCACCGTGCCCCGCGATACGTCCGTGCCGATCGAGCGCTACAGCGCGGTCCAGCTGTTTCTGCAGACCGCGACGGCGGCGGGTGAGCGCGTCGACGCTGGTGGACCGGATGGACCGCCGATCGTGCGGATCTGCCGGATGGTGGAGGGAGTACCCCTGGCCATCGAGCTGGCCGCCGCCTGGGTGCGCGTCCTCACCTGCGAGGAAATCTGCGTGGAGATCGAGCGCAGCCATCGCTTCCTCGCCGGATCGCTGCGCGGCGTTCCCGAGCGGCATCGCAGTCTGTGGGCCGCCTGCGAATCCTCCTGGCGCAGGCTGCCTGACGAGGAACGGGACGCGTTCCGCCGGCTCGCCGTGTTCACCGGCGGATTCGAGCGCGATGCGGCGGAGGCGATCGCCGGCGCACCACTGCGCGTGCTCGCCGGGCTCATCGAGAAATCGCTGTTGCGGCGGCACGCCTCGGGACGGTACCAGATGCTGGAGGTACTCCGGCAGTATGCCGAGGAGCAATTGGGTGAAGACGCGGAGGAACTCCGGCACCTACACTGTGCTTTCTATTGCGAACTCCTTCGCCGGATGGGTGAAGCACTGGCGTCCGGGAGGCATAACGATGCGCTGACGTGTATTGGCAAGGAGATCGGCAACCTGCGGGCCGCCTGGCGATGGGCAGTCGCCCATCGGAACGCGGCAGCGCTCGACGCGAGCCTCGAGGGCCTGTTCGTGTTCTACGACACGCGGGGATGGCACCTCGAGGCCGAGGAGGCGTTCGGGAGCGCGGTGCGCTGCCTCGAGGCGTCGCCCGCGGCCGACGAGGCGCATACCGGTCGTACGCTCGCCAGGCTGCTGGCGCGACAGGGCGTGTTCAGCCTGCGGCGTGGCGACGATGAGCAGGCGAGGCAGCTTCTGGAACAGAGCCTGACGATCGCTCGTCGGATCGGCGATCGACACGAGACGGCATTCTCCCTCGACCGCCTTGGCGTGGTCGCCTACAACCTGGGGCAGTACGATCAGGCGCGCGCATGCCAGCGCGAGAGTCTCGCGATTCGCCGGGAGCTCGACGATCCGCATGCGGTCGCGACGTCGCTGAACAACCTGGGCAGCCTCGCGTATGCGCTCGGCGACTATGCGGAGGCGCGACGGCTGTGCGAGGAGAGTCTGGCGCTGCAGCGTCAGCTCGGAGACGGCAACGGCGAGGTGATCTCCCTGCACAATCTCGCCTACATCGCGCTCGTTCAGGGCGAGAGCGTCGAGGCACGGCAGCAGCTCGAGGCGGCCCTCGCCGTGTCGCGGTCGCTCGGATCAGGGCTCCAAATCGCCAGGTCGCTGTACAACCTGGGAAACGTGGCGAACGCCCTGGGCGAATTCGGCGCCGCCAAACACTACCTCGAGCAGGCCTTCGCCGCGGCGGTCGAGACAGGGGCAAGCTCCCTCGCTATGGAGGTGCTGATCGGGATGACCGCACCCCTGCGACAGCAGAGCGAGTACGCCCGGGCCATGGAGTTGCTCGCGTTCGTGCTCGGTCATCCCGCGGCGGAAAAGCGACACCGGGATGCGGCGCAGCGGCCATTCCTCGAGCTGAAGGCCGAGCTCTCTCCCGACGTCTTCGAGGCATCGGTAGAGCGCGTCCGGAGCCTAACGCTGGAGGAGCTTGCCGGCCGGCTGCCGGTCTCCCCCGCTACGGCGTGAGGTCGAGCGCCCCGGTGACGCGCACGTAGGGGATCTGTGCGGCGTCGTTGACCGTCTGCACCAGTTCGGGCGTCGCTGCCTCGAACAAGCACATGCAGCGGGCCTCCCCGGGGAGAAACGTGCTGCGGATGTACCGGACGTGCTCTCCGCGCTCCGTGAACTCGGCGCTAGTCCGAATGGCCGCCTGCTGCGCGGCTGCGAGCTGGTCCATCGTTATTCCCGGAAGATTCCGCTCCACCATGAATACCGGCATGACTGCACCTCACGTGGCCGTTGGGGATGCCTGCCGCCGGCATGCAGTAGACGATGCCTGGGTGGCGGCTGCGCTCGTCCGTCGCCTCGATAGGCCCGCCGGCGTGACTCAGCGCGTCGACTGCGCCGTGACGGGGCCAAGCTGCGAAAGCTACAGCGCGGCGGTCCACCCTGTAAGAGGAGGGGACCCTGACCCTCGCAACGTGCAGGACGGTCTTCTCGATCCCGCAGGTGGTTTAGCGGAGGGGCTCACGTCGGCAGCCCGCTTTGGCGGCGAGCCCCGTCGGTGCGTCGCTGGAGGACAGGAGGGATTCCGGACTGGAAAACTTCACCGCGATAACAGTGACGAGGCACCGCGAACTCAAAACATCAAAGCTTTAGGTGGCGGCTACTGCAATCTTAGATGCAATACGGCCACGGCAGGTGCGTACATGGCGACGATAGAGACCAGGAGCAGCAGCGCCGCGGTCGCGCCGATTGTGTACGGATCCGTGGCGCTCACGCGGTAAAGCTGCGACTCGAGGAGCCGCGCCGTCGACATCGACAGCGCGATTCCGAAGACCACGCCGGCGACGAGCGGCGCCAGCCCGCGCGCCGCGACGTACCTCCAGATGCTCATCGGCGTGGCGCCGAGCGCCATGCGAAGCGCGATGTCCTGCGTCCGTTGGCTCACGAAGTAGCTGACGACGCCAACCTTCGCGGTATAGTATGAATGTAGTAATCGTTCGAAAAACACGATAACTGCACGTTCACTATACCAAAATCGTGGCCCAGCGGTCAGTCCCGCCACCGGACAAGAAGCACGAACTCGCTGCTGTCGCCCGCGCGGCCCGTGGAGGCGTCATCGGAATCCACGAGAGCGAATTGTCCACCGTCCCAATAGGACGCCATGTGCGAGGCCCGTCCATGGTTCGCGATCGAAGCGCGCCCCCCGGACTGAGAGTGCGTCGGTCGCAGAACCTCTCCTGTAATCCAAAAAGTACGCGATGCGCTGGAGAGCGGGGAAAGCGATGGACGAGTAGGGCTAACAGCTCGCCGCGACCGCAGCTCGTCGATTCATTTGAAGAGAGAAGAGGAGAGAGAGATGGCGAGAAC
>DATKDD010000154.1:0-2467 GCA_035512875.1 Gemmatimonadaceae bacterium
AAGAATTCCTGCGGTGGCATGTCACCCTTCCGGCGGTTGCACGGGCCGCAGGCGGCAACGACGTTCCCCGGCGTGTGCGCCCCCCCGCGGGCCAGCGGTTGCACATGGTCCAGCGTGGCCGATTGGAGATCGAGTGCCGTACCGCAGTAGACGCACCGGCGGCTGCAGTCTCGTAGCGTCGCGCGCTTGAATGCGCGCTTGTGAGCGGCGCGGGCACCGGGAGTGGCGCGCCGCGGACGAATGGTGAGTAGCCGAGGCAGAGCGATGCGATGAAAGTGCCGCGGGACGAGGCAATGAGGAGGCATCTCTGGTCGGGAATCGGGAATCTGGAATCGGGAATCGGGACTTACCGTCGGGATTCGGTTTTCGGGATTGCGGATTCGGGCTTCGTGAGAAGTCGCCGTTCTAACTTCGAGTAGTGGATCCTCAAGGAAAAAGGAAGGCTGGCTCGGGTCACCGGACGTCCGATGAGACCCGAATGACGTTTTTTTCCACCCCACAACGAACCGACGCCCGAGCTCCGAAAGAGTTTCCGGATCGGGCGTCGGGGTCACAAAACGAGCAGGGCTCACAGGGTCCCCGTCGCCAGGACGGGCAAGCGGCAATTAAATCGAGCCTTCGATTCTCGCAATCGCGCTCCCTGGTGGAACGTGACGTTACGGCGTCACCGCGCCATGCGTCTCACGATTGCAGGAACCCTCGCGCCGCGCAAGTCCCCCTGTGCCGGACGCGCCGACTTCGTGACACGCATGTTCGGGCAATTAGAAGGACGCCCGCCACGCGCACCGAGACATCGTGAGCACCGCCGCCACCCCGGAATCTTCGATCTTCGACAGCGCGCCGGTAGCTTCCGGCGAGCGTCCGCTCTGGCTCACGGACGAGATGGTTCGCCGGCTGGTGCTCACGTTCGCAGTTCTAGCGATCGCGATAGGGCTCGGCTTCAAGCAGTACATCGGGCCGTTCCCGTGGAAAGTGGCGATCCTGATGATGACGCTGGCGGCCGGGGCCCGCACCTTCGGCATTCCACTGCCGGGCAAGGGCTACGCGAGCTTCGTGATCGGACCGGCGATTGCCTCGGTATTCGCGCTAGGCTGGCCGCCGGGCGCACTGGTTACCGGGATAGGCATCCTGTTCGCCGACATTACGGTGCGCCGCCTGCCGCTGCGCAACGCCCTGTCCAACGCCGCGCACGTCGCCACCGCCTGCTGCGTGGGCGGCATTATCTATGTGCAGTTAGGCGGTGGGCTCGGACCCGCCGCGTTCGCGCCGTGGAACCTTTGGCGGCTCGGCGTCTTGATGATGGTCGTGCCGGCGATGGTCAACCTCACCTTCTACGCACAGCTGCGCCTGTCCCCGGCCATCGCGTGGGTGGACGCGCGGCTGACCGCCCGGTGGGAAGCAACGGTGGCCATTCTGGCCACCGTGCTCGCGCTCGCCGCTCTACGGCTGGCGTTCAGCAACCTCGCGGTATCCCAATACTTGCTGCTCGGTCCGACGATGCTCGGGTTGACGGCGCTCGTGCACTGGCTGATCAAGCGCGGCGCGAGCGGCGAGAGCCTGGAGCTGGTTCAGCGCCTGACGAATCTCATCATTGCCCGCCCCGAGATCTTCCAGGCATTGAGCGACATGCAGCAGCTCGCGCGCGCGCTATTGCCGTGGGACCACATGGGAGTCGCTGCATACGACTCGAAGCGCAAGCATTTCGTCATCCTCGCCGATTCCGATCCAACCATCGTCGCGGGCACACGATTCGAAGTCAGCGATGGAATGCTCGGCTATGCGGTGGAACAGGGACGCGCCATCTGCGACCTCGAGCTGCCGCGCGGCCGCGACCGCAAAGGGAGGAAGGGATCCGAGATCATCGTGCCACTCATCCACGGTGGCCGGCTCGTGGGGGCATGGAGCATCCGCCACGGGCTGACGTGGATGTACCGCGAACATGACGCGCGGTTGCTGGAGTACATCGCACCGCATCTCGCCTTCTCCATGTCTCTCGACAGGCTCGTGCAACCCGTGCTCGCCACCTCCGAGCGGACTGCGGCACAGGTGAGCTCGATCACCGCGAGCACTGAGCAGCTTTTCGTGGCGGCAACCGAGAGCGCCGAGAGTGCGAAGAAGCTGCACGCCTCGGTGCGCGTGCTGGCCGATGCGCTATCCGCCGGAGCCGCCGAGGCGCAGCATACGGAAGTCGCCGCGAACGCGGCGTCAGGCGAGGGCGAGGCGACGCGCGGAACGGGACAGAAGATGGTCGCCGTGGCGCGCGGCGTACGCGAAGGTACTCAGCAGGCAATGGAGCAACTCACCACCGCAGCGGCGATCGTCGAGGAGGGCTCGGCGGAGGTCATGCGGCTGCAATCGGTATCGAACGCGGTGCAGCGATTTGGCCAGACGATCACGGCGATCGCCGATCAAACCAGCCTGCTCGCACTCAACGCCGCGGTCGAAGCGGCGCGTGCGGGCAAGCACG
>DATKDD010000155.1:0-9759 GCA_035512875.1 Gemmatimonadaceae bacterium
TCGGCGCCCAGCCAATAGGCGCGTTGCTTCGATGGCATTCCGGCGGCTCGTGCGCCGGCGGGCGAAGACTCCGCCCACGTCCATATCCCAACGAGCTCGCCATCGGTCATCAGCGGCTTTGCCCGCGCCTGCCGTTCCTCCGCGCTGTTCCGCCACCGGGCTATCATCGCTCGAAGCACCGCACGTGAGTGCACCTCACCGTTCAGCCGTACAGTATCAGTGACGATTTCATCGAGTCGGGCGAGCTCGCCATCGTTGAGAGCCGCGAGCCAGCCGTCCATTACACGTTGCGCCTCACCGGGAAGTGCCTCCTCGGTGGCGAGGCTCGACGTATGCACCCAATTCGCGTCGGATCTCAGTAAGGCAACCGGCGCGATCATCAGCGCAATTGCGAGAGTGGCAGTGCGGTTCAAGCGCATGCGCTCTCCGGATCATTCGGTGGGTAGGGAAGCGGAGGCCCGTCGTCGAGTGAGGGCAGCGACCAGATAGTGCTGCCGTCGCGGCTCAGATGCAAGGGTGAAGAGGGAACAGATGGATTTTCCCCTGCTTTGCCCATTCCCATTCCCGATTCCCGATGGCAGCCCCCTGACCGCCTGGTCAGGCAGCGCCGCTAGACGTTGAACCGGAACAGCATCACGTCGCCGTCGCGCACCACGTACTCCCGGCCTTCGGAGCGGACGGCACCAACATCGCGTGCCCCCTTCCAACCACCGAGCCTAACGAAATCGGCGTCGGCGACCGTCTCCGCCCGGATGAAGCCGCGCTCGAAGTCGGTATGAATCACTCCCGCCGCCGCCGGTGCGGTATCGCCGGAGTGGATCGTCCAGGCGCGGACTTCCTGCTCGCCGGCGGTGAAATACGTTCGCAACCCGAGAAGCCGGTAGCCGGCGAGGATCAGCCGGTCGAGCCCGGCCGATTCGAGCCCTAACGAATTCAGCAGCTCTCGCCGGTCGTCGGGTCCCAGCTCGGCCAGCTCCGCTTCGATCCGCGCCGAAAAGGGTACCACCTCGGCCGGCTCCTGGCTCGCCGCTACGGCCTCGCGTAAGGCTCTCAGGTGCGGCCCCTCGGTGCCGGTAAGCTCGCCGTCGGTGACGTTCGCCGCGTACAACACGGGCTTGGCGGTGAGCAGGGTAAGCGGCGCGAGCAGCTTCCGTTCGTCCGGCGTCAGGTCCGCTTGCCAGATCCCATGGCCCTGCGCCAGCGCGGCATAGGCGCGCTCGACTGCGGGAAGCTCGGCGGTGGCCTCCTTCTCCCCGGACCGCGCCGACCGCTTGACGCGATCGAGTCGCTTCTCGACCGTCGCCAGATCGGCGAGGGCCAGCTCCATCTCGATGATCTCCCGGTCGCGCACCGGATCGACCGACCCCATCACGTGCACTACGTCATCGTCCTCGAAGCACCGCACTACGTGGACGATGGCGTCGGTCTCGCGGATGTTGGCGAGGAACTTGTTGCCGAGCCCTTCACCGCCGGCCGCACCCTTCACCAGCCCTGCAATGTCCACGAACTGCACGACGGCCGGCACCGTGCGCTTCGGCTTGACTATCTCCGTCAGGCGGCCGAGCCGTTCGTCAGGCACCTCGACGATGCCGACGTTGGGCTCGACGGTGCAGAACGGATAGTTCGCCGCATCCGCACCCGCCGCCGTGAGCGCGTTGAACAGCGTGGACTTGCCGACGTTGGGGAGTCCGACGATACCGAGGGAGAGCATGCCTTACGCGGGATGAGCGACGCGCGACGTGCGACACGGGAGCAATGATGCGTTCCTATCCCACCCGCATCGCGCGTCGCGCGTCGCGCATCCCTCACGCAATGAACCACGGCGCCAATACGAGACTCACCACCGACATCAGCTTGATGAGAATGTTCATCGCCGGGCCTGACGTGTCCTTGAACGGATCGCCGACCGTGTCGCCGACCACCGCCGCCTTGTGCGGGTCGGAGCCCTTGCCGCCGAGGATGCCGCCTTCGATCAGCTTCTTGGCATTGTCCCATGCGCCGCCGGCGTTGGCCATGAACAGCGCCATCATCACACCGGTCACCGTCGCGCCGGCGAGCAGTCCGCCCAGCGCTTCGATTCCGACGAACTTGCCGACGAACACCGGCAGCAGCACCGAAGCGACACCGGGGATGACCATCTCGCGAAGCGCCGCCTTGGTGGAGATGTCCACGCACCGCGCCGAGTCCGGCTTGGCGGTGCCCGCGAGCAGCCCGGGGATCTCCCGGAACTGCCGCCGCACTTCCTCGACCATCCCCTGCGCGGCGCGACCGACCGCCGTCATCGTCTGTGCGCCGACGAAGAACGGCATCACGCCGCCGATGAACAACCCGATCACGACCCGCGGATCGATCAGGTTGAGCCCCGTATCGCGCAGGCCGACCGCCGACGCATAAGCGCTGAACAGTGCCAGTGCGGTGAGCGCCGCGCTTCCGATGGCGAACCCCTTGCCGATCGCGGCGGTGGTGTTGCCTAACGCATCGAGTCCGTCGGTGATCTTCCGGACCTCGGGTCCCAGGTGCGACATTTCGGTAATGCCGCCGGCGTTGTCGGCAATCGGGCCGTAAGCGTCGACCGACATCGTCACGCCCACCGTTGCCAGCATGCCGACTGCCGCGATCGCCACGCCGTACAGCGATGCGAATTCGTGAGCGGCATACGTAGCGGAGACGATGAGCAGCACGGGAACGATGCAACTCTCCATGCCGACGGCCAGGCCGGCGATTATGTTCGTGGCCGGCCCCGTCTTGGACGAGTGTGCGATGCGCGTAACCGGTGGACCTGCCGTGTAGTACTCCGTTGCCAGACCGATCAGGATTCCGGCGATCGTTCCCGAAAGCACCGCCCAGAACGGCCCGTACGCCGACATCGCCGTTCCGGTCTCCGGATCGGTCATGTTCAGCGGCATTGCCCCCGTTATGAACCAGGCGAACACGAGGAACAGCCCCGCGGCGATGAACGTCGTCATGCGCAGCGCATTGGCCGGACTACCCTTGGCCAGTACGCGCATCATCAGGATTCCAATGATCGACGCGACCAGCCCGGCCATTGTGTAGGCGATAGGCAGCGACACCGCCGCGAACCGTGTCGAATCGGGGATCACAGTCGAAGTCGAGGCGAGGGCGACGGTCGCGATGACCGCTCCGACGTAGCTCTCGAAGATGTCGGCGCCGAGGCCGGCCACATCGCCGACGTTGTCGCCGACGTTGTCGGCGATCGTCGCCGGGTTGCGCGGATCGTCTTCGGGGATTCCCGCCTCCACCTTGCCGACCAGGTCGGCGCCGACGTCGGCGGCCTTCGTGTAAATACCGCCGCCCACACGAGCAAACAGCGCGATCGAGCTTGCACCCATCGCGAATCCCGAGATCACCTGGGCGAAGCTCACTATACCCGGGGTGTCGGTCATGCCGCCGACCAGCCACAGGAAAACTCCGCCGAGGCCAACCAGTCCGAGGCTCGCGACGCTCAACCCCATCACTGAGCCGCCGCCGAACGCTACGCGCAGCGCGGCGGTCTGCCCATGCGCCCTCGCCGCCTCGCTGGTGCGCACGTTGGCCTTGGTCGCCGCCTGCATTCCCGCGAACCCCGAGAGAATGGAGCAGAAGCCGCCGGCCAGATAGGCGACCGAGGTCTGCCAGCCGAGTCCGGGCGCCAGCGCCAGGAATACGGCGACGACGAACAGGAACGGAATGAGCACGAGGTACTCGCGCCGCAGGAACGCCATCGCGCCGATGTGGATCTGTTCAGCCAGATCCTGCATCACCTGCGAGCCGGGGGACTGCCTGACGATTCCTCGATAGGTGAGGAACGCCACGACCAGTCCGGCCAGCCCGACCCAGAGTGCGTACGATGAGAGCGTGTTCATGAAGGGGGGGCCTAGTGCTGTTGGGGTTCGCGATTGTGCGCGTTCATGGCGCGCTCGATTCCGTCGCGCAGCCAGGTGTCGGCGGCGGCGACGAGCCTTGGCATGAGCGCCAGCACTACGTCGCGCTCATGCGATTCGAATGGGGAGAGAACGAAATCGGATAGATCGCCGCCACTTCGTTGCGGGTCGTCAGGCGCGACGCCGATGCGGAGCCGCGCATACTCGCGCGATCCGAGCGCCTGCTCGATACTGCGGAGCCCATTGTGTCCGCCGTGGCTGCCGCGTGCGCGAAGCCGCAGGCGTCCCAGCGAAAGGGCGACATCGTCGACGATCACCAGAAGGTCGGTTGGCGGAGAGAAGGTGGGCCGCCGCATGCAGGGAGCGAGAGCGGCACCGCTGAGATTCATGTACGTCTGCGGCTTCACGAGCCGCACCGGCGTCGATCCCACGCGGCCCCTGGCGACCAGGCTCCGGCCATCCTTGCGCCATCCGTCGAAACGCCATTCCTCGAGCAGGCGGTCGACGACCCACCAACCGACGTTATGGCGCGTCCGCTCGTACTCACGGCCGGGGTTCCCGAGGCCGACAATGACCTTCAACCTCGTCGCCGGCCGCGCCTACTCGTTTTCCTCGCTCTCCTCGTCCTTCTTGCGGATCAGCTCCGGCTCGGCACCGGTGTCCTCCACTTCCGCCGCCGGCGCCGCCACTTCCTCGACGACGCGAGGCGGCACGACTACGCAGATCGTCGTATCGGGCTCATCCTGGACTTCCACACCCTCGGGCAGCGGGATGTCGGATACGTGCAGGGAATCGCCGACATTGAGGGCCGAGACATCGACGTCGAAGTGATTCGGAATGTTCGACGGATCGACTTCGATCGTGAGCTCGCGCATTACCTGGTCGAGCGTGCCGCCGGTCACGCGCACGCCTTCGGGAATGCCGACGAGCACAATCGGCACATCGACCATCACCTTCTCACCGGCGACGAGCGCCTGGAAATCGACGTGCAGCACCTGACGCTTGAACGGGTGCCGCTGTATCTCGCGGATGAGCGTGCGGACGCTCTGCCCGTCGAGCGTGAGCTCGACCACCGTGGTTTCGGCGGCGTAGTGCTCGATCAGGCGATCGAAATCGCGGCCATCGAGCACGAGCGGTTGCGGCTCGCGGTGATGGCCATAGAGGATTCCGGGAAGGCTATGCTGTGCGCGGAGCTTGCGCGCCACGCCCTTGCCGGTGTCGGTGCGGGGCTTGGCGGAGATTGTCGCGGTGGCCATGAGAATGCGTTAGGTCGAAGTCTGTTCGAACAGCGAGCTGATTGATTGATCGTCGTGCGTGTACTTGACTGCTTTGGCCAGCAACTCTCCCACGGACAGCACTCGAAGCTGCGGGAACCGGTGCGCCGGAGGGATGGCGACCGTATCGGTAACCGTCACCTCGGCGATCGGCGCCGCGGCAAGCCTTCCAGCGGCTGGCCCCGACAGCAGCGGGTGCGTGGCACAAACGTAAATGTCCTGACCACCCATGTCCTTCAGTACGCGTGCGGCCGCTGTAACCGTGCCGGCCGTGTCGATCATGTCGTCGGGGATCAGACAGTCGCGCCCTTCGACCTCACCCACCACGTTGAGTACTTCCGAGACGTTGTGCGCCGGCCGCCGCTTGTCGATGATGGCGAAGCTCGCGTTCAGTCGTTTCGCGAACCCTCTGGCCATCTTCGCCGAGCCCACATCAGGGGCTACGACCACCAGGTCCTTCAACTGCTTCTTTCTGTAATGCGACGTGAAGACCGGCGCCGCGTAGAGGTGATCGACGGGAACATCGAAGAACCCCTGCAGCTGATGCTGGTGAAAATCGATTCCCAGGACCCGGTCTGCCCCCGCCTTCACGATCATGTTCGCCAACAGCTTCGCCCCGATAGCCACCCGCGGCTGGTCCTTTCGATCCTGTCGCGAGTAGCCATAGTACGGCATAACGCACGTCACACGCGCGGCCGACGCCCGCCTGGCCGCATCTATCAGGAGCAGCAGCTCCATGATGTTTTCGGCCGGTGGATTCGTGGGCTGCACGATGAACACATCCTGGCCGCGCACATTTTCGTCGATGCGGACGAAGATCTCACCATCGGCGAAGCGGGACACCGTGCACCGTCCGAGATCGATCCCCAGACATCGCGCAACTTCCTCGGCCAGGCCCCGATTTGCCGTTCCCGAGAGCAGCTTGAGCCCGCGTCGCGGGACGACCAACTCATCCATTACTTAGCCTTGTAACGTAGGCAAGAGGTGGGGAAAGATCAACCTGAGCGGGGGCGCGCGATGCGCGACGCGGGAAGCGGGAACTGCAATTCTGAATCAGTTCCCGCGTCGCTCGTCGCACATCGCGCGTCCCGCGCAGTATTGCCCCCGGTGGATTCGAACCACCATTCTCGGATCCAAAGACCGATGTCCTGCCATTGGACGAGGGGGCAATTACAGCACTGAAAGCTACGCCGACACGGACACTTCCTCAATGATCGCCGTGAAACGGGGCTCGAGCAAAAAGGACAGCGCCGTTCTCGCCACTGGGACGCGAACGGCGCTGTACTAGAGCTGAAGGGGATTCTGTACCGTGCTTTCGCTAGACCTCGCCAGTCGGCGATCCGAAACGCTCGATCCGCGAGCTCGAGAAAGGAAGCACGGACTGAACGACCGGTCGTTAATCAGATACGACCACCTTGCCGGGCCCGGTTGAATGAGGCAGCGTTCGCGACAAGATCACTCGGGCACTGCATCGAATGCTCGTCAGGTCCGGCTTGGAGTCGTCGAACACGCCGAATACGCTGGAGCCGGAGCCACTCATTATGGCGGGTGAAGCGCCCAACGCGCGCAGGACTCTCACCAGCTCACCGACTTCGGAATGTCGCGCCGCCACGACGTCTTCGAAGTCGTTATGCGCGAGCGCGGCGAGTTTCGGCCAGCCACTGAAATGTCCGGCTTGCCAGAGCCGCGGCGCCGGAGCCGGTATTGCGCGATGGGTATCGAACCACGCGTAGGCATCCGCCGTCGAGATCCCGAACGACGGCACGAGCAGCACCACAGGCCGCGACGGCGGCGGATCGAGGGCCAGCATCCGCTCTCCTTGCCCCCACGCCAGCGCCATTACAGCGGGCGAAGCGAGAAAGGGCACGTCTGCGCCGAGCGTGGCGGCGAGCGCGAGCAGCTGATCGTCAGGCAATGGACGATCGGAAAGCACGTTGAGCGCCCGCATTACCGCCGCCGCATCGGCGCTTCCCCCGCCAAGCCCGGAGCCCACCGGGATCTTCTTCTCGATCTCTATGGCGAACGTATCCGGGCCGCCAGCGTCACGGAACGCCATTGCAGCTCGCCAGGCAAGGTTACGCTCCATGGGGCCGACGTCGGCGCCGCGGCAGTCAAGCGTGCGGCCGGGAACGCCGGTGCGCACCACGACTTCGTCGGCCAGCGCCAAGCGAAGAAAAATCGTTTCGATCTGGTGGTAGCCTGACGCTTCGCGGGCAAGGATGCGCAGGTACAGGTTGACCTTGGCCTGCGCCAACACCCGCACCTCGCGCCCGCTCACGATGCCGCGCGAGCCTCGTCAGGCGCCGACGGTCCCTGGGTCTCGCTGCGGATCTGCCCGATCCGGAGCCCCATTCGCACGAAGTACCAGCCGCCGATCAGCGTTATCGGAATGAAAGACAGCAGGTGGTACCCGATCGCCCAGGTGATCGCCAGATCGGCGGAGATGCCGTACACCGAAACGAGAGTCCACCGCGCGGCGGCCTCGAACACGCCGAAGAACCCCGGCGCCTGCGGAATGGCGACGCCGACGACGATCACTCCCTGCACCAGCAGAGCGGCGAAGTACGAGGCCTCGATGCCCACTGCCTTGAAGCCGATCCAGAACGCCAGTGCGCTCACCATCCAGTGCACGAGCGTCCACAAGAATACCGCGGCGAACCGCGCCGGGCTCCGCAGCACGCTCAGCCCGGAGGCGAACGCGACCAGCATGCTGCGTCCGCGCGCCTCGAACCGTGGCGCCACCCGGCGCGTGATCGCCTCGTACCAGCGGATCATCGTGTCGGGCAGGAATACAAGCACGTACAGGGCGCCAAGAAATACAGCGGCGAACAGCGTTCCCAGTCCCACGGTATGCGTCAGGCGCTCCGACACCTCGGTGCTGGCCGATGGCAGCGCCGGATCGAGCAGTGCGACGACCATCAGCGTCATGACGACCACCGCGTCGAACGCCCGGTCGACGGCGAGCGAAGCGAAAGACGCGGAGAAGGGTAGCCGCGGCTCCTCACGAGTGAGCACATAGGCGCGGGCCAGCTCACCCACCCGCGCCGGCACCACGTTGTTCACCATCATCCCGATGCACGTCGACCGCCAGAGCGCACCGAGCTTCACGTCAGGCACTACCGGCTGGAGAATGACCCGCCAGCGAAGCGCGCGAAGGGGAAAGGTCAGTGTCGCTACCATGGCGGCGAGCAGCATCAACTCCAGGCTCGACTGCCGCAGGTGCGCCATTACGGTGGAGGGACTGATGTCGTGCAGCGCCCAATACAGGAATGCCGCGCTGAGCACGATACCCAGCACACCCCGCCAGTTCATTCGCATTCAGTCACTCGCGAACGAGGTCGAGCAGTGCGAACAGTTCGTCCAGAGCCTCGGGAGGGGGGGAAGCGCCGCCCGCCTTGATCTCGTCGCGCAGTTCGCGCGCCCGTTTCAACGCGGAGTCGCCGCGGTAGAGCAGTGTCTCGATAGGCACCACGCGTTCATGTGCCAACGGAACCGGCTTGGCCAATGGCCGCTGCTCGAGGTCGTCGAACCCGCTGATGCCGCTCTGCAGCAGATCGCGCAGCTCCACACCGGTGGGGGTCCGGCTTCGCGGACGCGGCGGCGGGGTGCGCTCCTCCCTTTCTTGCTCCACTTTCTCTCCGTCTTCTGCTTCCCGTGGTGCCGAATCTGCCGAACCGGCTTCCCGCGGAACCGGGTCGCCGCGCATTACGGTGACCTCGGGCGTTTTGGTTGGTACGGGTGTGGAATCGGCTGTGTCGTCAGGCGCGGCGGCAGCCGCCGGTGGCGCCTGGAAAGCTTTCTCTTCGGCTGCCGGTGCATCCTCACCGGGCCGTCCCAGACGATCGTGCAGGGTGGTGCGCGGCAGCTCGGGGTCGGCGAGCGCTTCCGCGGCCGCGTCGAGAGAGCCCAGCGTGTCGGCATCCCGTTTAGCCACCGCACGCTCCCAGGCAGCGAGCGCGCCGGCCACTGCCGTTTCACCAAAGCTCCGGGCGGTTTCGGCAAGCGAACCGAACGCGCGCTCCAGTGCCCGCCAACCGCGGTCGCGCTCCGACTCGTCAGGCGCGCGGCGCACATCGCCGATCACCCGCCGCGCGTGTTCGGCAAGACTCACCACCTCGATTCGAAACCGTTCGGCCGCCGAGGTGGGAGGGGACGCCGAGGTATCGACCACGGTCGGGCCGTCATCGCGGTAGAAAAGCTCATCGATCGCGACTATTCGCTCGGCCGGCCCCGTAGAGCCGGCACCTTCGAACTGCTGGGCGACGTCGCGTAGCGAGCGCTCGGCGCCTTCCCCGTCACCATGCTCGAACAGGCCGGCCGCCGTTCCTAACGCGGTGGACGCCCACCGCAGCTGCCCACGGGTGTCCTCGGTCGGTGTCGCTCCTTCGGCCAGGGAACCTGCCATCTCGCCAAGGCCCGACACGACGCGCGAGAGCACTGGAAACTCACGGAGAAGCGCGACGCCGCTGAGCACCCGCACATCGTGCAGCAGCGCGGCACGAACCGCCGGATCGCCAGGATGCGTGGCCACCCTGGAGAGAGTAGCGGCGAGCTCCCGCGCCTTGAGCGCTAGATAGGCGCGACCCCCCGCCTCGGTTGCGGCC
>DATKDD010000156.1:0-3187 GCA_035512875.1 Gemmatimonadaceae bacterium
TCGCTTCGGCAATCAACGCTTCGACCACTCGTTGCGGAGTGGCGCGTGAAGAGAGCAGCCGGAAAAGGCGGCGGTCGTCCACCATACCGGTAAGGCCATCGGTCGCGAGCAGGAACACATCCCCATCCTGCACGTCACCGACCAGCGTATCCGGCTGCACCTCCGAGCCCGCACCGACGCAGCGCGTGATCACGTTGCTATACGGATGGTAGCGGGCCTGCTCCGGGGTCAACACGCCGGCGTCGACCTGCTCCTGTACGTACGAGTGATCCTTGGTGAGTTGCCGCAGCTCTCCGCTGCGAAGCAGATAAACGCGCGAGTCGCCGACCTGGCCGATGAAATAGCGTCCGTCCTTGAGGATGAGTGCCGACACGGTTGTCCCCATCCCGTGCTTCTCGGCTTCCTCGATCGTCCGCTCGTGAATGTTCCTGTTTGCCAGCCGGAGCGCGTCGCCGATCCGCGCCTGACGCGCTCGGTCGTTTTCATCCGGAATCAGCGCAAGCTCTCGCGAGAGCAGCTCTACCGCCATCTCGCTGGCCACCTCTCCGGCGGCATGGCCCCCCATGCCGTCCGCCACGATGAAAAGACCGCGGTTGGCGTTCACATCGAAGCGGAAGTTGTCTTCGTTCCCGGACCGGATCATCCCCGTGTCCGTTCGGGCGGCGACAAGAAGCTGCACAGAGTCGAGTGCTAGTGTGAGAGCCCGGGCCGGGCTGGCAGAAGCTATCCGCCCCCCATCACGCGTGCAAGTTGATCAGCCTGCCATCCAGGCACGCGGCGACCCCGCCGCAACTCCGGCCTGAAGACGATAAAGTCGTTCATACAGGCCCCCACGCGCCAGCAGGGTTCGGTGAGTGCCTCGTTCGCGAACCTGCCCATGGTGCAGCACTATGATCTCGTCTGCCTCGAGTATCGTACTCAAACGGTGCGCTACCGCGATCGTCGTTCGCCCACGCATCAACTCCTTGATGGCGCGTTGGATCTCCGCCTCGATCTCGCTGTCCACGGCACTCGTCGCCTCGTCGAGGAGGAGCAACGCCGGCTCTGCCGCTATCGCTCGCGCAAAGGAAAGCAGCTGCCTCTCGCCTACGCTCACCGAGGCACCGCGCTCGGCCAACTGATGGCCATACCGTCCCGGCAGACGCTCGATCACCCGGTCGGCGCCCACTCTTGCCGCAGCCGCGGCCACCGCCCTCTCACTCAGCGGGTGCGAAAGGCGAATATTCGAAGATATGTCGCCCGCAAAGAGAAAAATATCCTGCTGCACGTAGCCGATCGCCGCCCGGAGCTCATTCAGCGGCAACGCCCGGATGTCGATTCCATCGAGGGTGATGCGCCCTCGCTGAGGATCGTAGAAGCGCAGAATGAGATTGATCATCGTCGTCTTGCCGGCGCCGGTGTGGCCGACCAGGGCGATTGTCTCCCCGGGGCGTGCGGTGAACGACACGCCGCGCAACACCCACTCCGGCTCAGCCGAAGCCTCGGCCCTGGCCGCCAGATGCGGGAGATCGTACGCAAACCATACATCCTCGAACGCGATCGTCACGCCGCGCCCGCTCACTCGCGGCGCGGTGCCGGTCGAGCGCGGCGCATCCAGGGTAGCCGGCGTGTCGAGCAACGCGAAGATGCGTTCCGAGCTCGCCATCGCCGCCTGGAGAATGTTGTATTTCTCGGCCAGATCCTGCAGCGGCTGGAAGAATCGCCTGACGAACTGTAGAAAGGCGGCAAGCGTACCGACCGTAGCGATCTCCATCTCGACCCCGCGCGCGCCGGCAACGATCAGGCTCGCCAGCGCGAGCGACGTGAGAATCTCGATCGCCGGAAAGTACAGGGCGTAAATGCGGATGGAGCGCAGATGAGCATCGAGATGCTCGCGATTGGCACGGTCGAAAACCCGCGCCTCGTGCGCTTCACGCCCGAACAGCTGCACAATTCGAACTCCTGCCAGGCGCTCCTGCAGCACCGCGTTGATGCGCGCGAGGCGCGTTCGGATTTCCCGATAGGCATCGCGCACGCGGGACTGGAACATTCGCGAGACGCCGAACACGAACGGGATCACGATGAACGCCGCCACGGCAAGCCGCCAATCCATCCACAGCATTACCGCGCTGATGGCGAACAGCGTGAACACATCGCCCAGGCCGGCGACCACACCGGCGGTGAAGAGTTCGTTCAGTGCCTCGACGTCGGAGGTGACCCGCGTGATCAACCGCCCAACTGGATTGCGGTCGAAGAACGGGATCGGCAGCCGCTGAAGATGCGCGAAGATCTGCAGTCGCAGATCCCGCATCACGCGCTGACCGAGTACGCTGGTGAGCAGCGTCTCGAGGTAGGTGAAGCCGAACTGCCCGATCAGCGCGAGCACGAACAGCAGCGCCGCCTCGACGATCATCCCCACATCGCGCGCAGGGATGGCTACGTCGATTACGCGCTTGGTGAGCAGGGGTCCGGCAAGCTGCAGCAGCGCGCTTCCGATCAGAGCCGCCAGCGCTCCCGTCACGAGCCCTCGATAGGGCGCGACGTAGCGGAGCAGGCGGCGCATCAGGCGCGCATCGTACGCTTTTCCGAGTGCTTCCTCTTCGTGTGGCGCAGCGGTCGACATCATTCGGCAGGAATGCTACGTTGGCATACGAGATGGGTCAACGAACGGCGCACACGTCTGTTGTACAACGCTCGCCGGTGCGCAATCGATCCGTGGAGCAGGCCCTCGCAGGGTTCGGGGATGTCGGCGTGCTCCTCCCATCTGAACTGATTCCACGGCCTGCCGGGGAGTGTTGACGTGCCGCTCTGGCTCTATTGGATCCTCCTCGGCCTGGTGGCGGGAACGCTGGCGAAGTTCCTCGTTCCGGGCCGCGACCCCGCGGGATGCATCATCACTGTCTTGCTCGGCGTCATCGGAGCGTTCGTCGGGGGTCTGGTCGGCGCCGCGATAGGCTGGGGCAGCATTACGACCGGGACCTTGAACTTCCGTTCGATCGCCATTGCCACCTTCGGGGCGATCCTGGTGCTGTTGCTGGCGCGAGTCCTCAGGAAGGCGCGCGACTAGCGACGCGGGACGAGCGACGCGGGACGAGCGACGCGCGACGCGGGATGTGGGAAACCAAAAGCTCAATTCGATTAGGGGACCCGTGTGAGTAACCGCCAGCCCCCGGTGTTTCTTCGGTGTTTGGCGGCTATCTTAAGAGCG
>DATKDD010000157.1:0-2828 GCA_035512875.1 Gemmatimonadaceae bacterium
GGTCCCGTCGTGCGCCCCACGATCTCGGCGTCTACACGGAAGGTGCGCAGTGCGTCCTTGAGCTTGTCCCCCATGGCGTCGAGCTCACGGTCGTGCAGCTCCGGATCGGGAGCCGGCGGAAGCGTCAGGAGATCGATCGGAGGCTTGCCCCAGTCCCCTTCCCCTCCGTGGTCGTGCGCATCGAACTCGGCGGCAATCTTATCCTCGCGCCTCGAGGCACCGCCCTTCTTGCGATCGCGCTTTCCCGTTAGCGGCAACTCCCGCTGCTCCGGCTCGTCACCGAACGGCGCGGAGGAGTCGATCCCCGGCAGCTCCTCCGGCGCCGGCTCCAGATCGTCTTCGACCAAGCCATACTGCCCGCCCCGGTTCATGCGCTCGTCAGGCTGGCGCTCCGCCCGCGCCGGCGACGGACCGATCACCATGCGAACCGGATTCCAGGCGAGCGTGACGATGGTGAGCGCCGAAAAGGCGGCGACCATAACGACCCACGCGCCGGCCACTCCCACCGCCGCGCGCAATCCGGAGTAGACACCTCCGCCCAACAATCCCGTCGCCGGATGCTCGCCGTCGCCCGATCCGAGGGCGGTGGCGAGAACGATTGGGAGGAGCAGGACCATCCCACCCACGAACGCCCCCCACCGCCGCTCGTCTCCCGGCAAGTCGCGGCCGAGCAGCCTGGCGGCGACGACGCCGAGGGCGATCGCGAGCAGCACCGCGGCGGGCAGACCAAGGAACGACACCGTGACATCGCGCAAACAGGAGCCGATCGGCCCGAACAGCCCGCGCGACTCCACGCAGCCGCTGTGCGCGAGCACTGGCTTCTCCAACGCAATCGAAGCAAGGAGAAACACCGCGAGCAGCGCGAGCGCCGCGCCCGCAAGCTCGCGGCGCAGCGTGTCACGCCCCATGCGTCATCGCTCCCGTCCCGGGTCGAGCCTGGTTATCTGCCGGTCCTGGTATATCGGGATGACCGGGAACGCCTCGAGCTGAGCGCAGACTTCCAGGTCCGGCCCGAATCCCGCTTCCCTGAGCGCACGCCCGTGCTCGGCGTCGGCGAGCACCTCGGCGATCTGGTCGCCGTAGCGCTTCTCGATGAGCACCGCGGCCTGCGCGGCATCGTTCAATCCCATGGTTGGCCGGCCGCGCATCAACTGCCGGACGAATCGTCCGGCGCAAGCCGCATCCTCGAGGGTGAATCCCTTCTCGCGGCCGGCGCACAACAGCACGACATCGGTACCGCCACGCGTCGCCGTTCGCATCAGCGTCACCACCGGGGTGAAGTTCACATAGCTCGCGATGATCACCTCACGCGCACCCTGTACCGACGTTATGGCTGCCGTGCCATTGCTCGTCGTCAGCAGCACCGTGCGTCCCTCCACGGCTTCCGGCGTGAACTCCAGCGGCGAGTTTCCAAGATCGAAGCCCGCGATCGCCCTCATCTTGCGCTCGCCGGCGAGCACGACCTCCTTCCTGTCGAACGACTTGACGCGAGTGATCGCCTCTTCGCTGCTCTCGAACGGCAGCACGTGGCGAGCCCCGTTGTGAAGCGCTGCCGCGATCGTGGTCGACGCCCGCAGTACGTCGATAACGGCGACCACCTTGCCGGCGAACGCCGACGACGGCACCCCGAGTGGCGAGAAATAGACTTCGACGCGCATGCCTCAGTCCCGCATGAGGGCGGGATGCCGCTCGAGAAACTTCGTGTCTACCTCTCCGCGCTGAAACTCCTTGTGGCCCATAACGCGTGAAAGGAATGGGATCGTCGTCGTGATTCCCTCCACTATGAAGCTGTCGAGTGCCATCTGCATCCGGCCAATCGCTTCCTGGCGGTCCCGACCCTGGCAAATCAGCTTGGCGATGAGTGAATCGTAGAATGGTGGCACGGTGTAGCCCGCGTAGGCATGGGTATCGATTCGTACGCCCGGCCCTCCGGGCGGATGGAACACCTCGATGCGGCCCGGTGAAGGCTGAAAGTTGCGAGCGGGATCCTCGGCGTTCACGCGGCATTCGATCACGTGCCCGCGCAGCGCGGGCAGCTGGAGTACCGAGAGCGGCGCTCCGGCCGCGACGCGAATCTGCTCCTTCACCAGATCGATGCCGGTGATCATCTCGGTGACGGGATGCTCCACCTGGATGCGCGTATTCATCTCCATGAAGTAGAACTCGCCGTCCTCGTCGAGCAGCATCTCGATCGTGCCCGCACCCACGTAGTCAATGGCTTTGGCACCGCGCACGGCGGCGTCGCCCATCCGCAGCCGCAGATCAGGGGTGACCGCCGGGCTGGGCGCTTCTTCAATGAGCTTCTGGTGCCGCCGCTGCACCGAGCAGTCGCGCTCACCCAGGTGAATCACGTGACCGTGCCGGTCGCCCAGAATCTGGAACTCGATGTGGCGCGGACGCGCGAGATACTTCTCCACGTACACATCGCCGTTCCCGAACGCCGACAGCGCTTCGGATCGCGCGAGTTGAAAGGCGCGCGCAAAATCGTCCGCATCGTTGGCAACGCGCATCCCCTTCCCGCCACCCCCCGCCGCCGCCTTGATGATTACGGGGAATCCAATGTCGTTGGCGAATTCCAGCGCTTCGTCGGAGTCCTCGATAGGCCCGGGAGTGCCGGGAACCACGGGCACGCCGACGTCGGCCATGGCGCGGCGCGCCGCCGCCTTGTCTCCCATCACCCGGATCTGATGGGCGGTGGGCCCGATGAAGGTGATGTTCGACGCGGCGCACGTTTCGGCGAATTCCGCATTCTCGGCGAGAAAGCCGTAGCCGGGATGAATGGCGTCGGCGCCGGTGATCTCGGCCGCGGCGATGATGCGTGGGATGCG
>DATKDD010000158.1:0-4484 GCA_035512875.1 Gemmatimonadaceae bacterium
ACGGTCGAGCTGGAATTCGAGCGCGATCTGGGCGAACCGCTCGGTGTGGAGCTCGAACCCCCGCGCGTGAGGCGCTGCGCCAACAAGTGCGAGTTCTGCTTCATCGAAGGCCTGCCGCAGGGACTGCGTCGCAATCTGTACGTGCGCGATGATGACTACCGGCTCTCCTTCGCGTACGGAAACTTCGCCACGCTCTCGAACCTGAAGGAGCGCGATTTCACGCGGATCCTCGAGTACCGCCTCTCTCCCCTCTACGTCTCGGTTCACGCGACGCCGTGGGAGGTGCGCAAGGTGCTGCTTAACAATCCCCGCGTGCCCAACGTGGTGGAGCAGCTTCAGCGGCTCGCCGCGGGCGGAATCGAATTCCACGCGCAGATGGTCATCGTCCCCGACATGAACGACGGAGATGTGCTCCAGCAGTCGCTTGCCGACCTCTGGGCGCTCGGCGACTCGGTGCTCTCGGTCGCTGTGGTACCGGTAGGCCTCACGCAGTTCTCGCATCTCTACTCCGGGCGCTCGATGGACGCGCCGAGCACGCGGGCACTCCTCGAGCAGGTCGAGCAATGGGAGACACGAGCCCTCGCGGAACGTGGTACGCGCTGGGTGTTCGGCTCGGACGAGCTGTACCTCCTCGCGGGCCAGCCGCTGCCGGACGCTGCTCATTACGAGGACTTCGCTCAGATCGAGAATGGGGTAGGCGCTGTGGCATCGCTCCGCCAGCGCGTCGCGACGCAGCTCGACGAGCTGCCGCGGCTCGATGGCCGCCGCATCGGGGTGGTTACCGGGCAGGCAATGGCTCCACTCATGCCGGAATTGCTCGAGAGCATAACGGCGCGGACCGGGGCTCGTTTCGAGCTGCTGGTGGCGGAGAATTCGCTATTCGGGCCGACGATCACCACTGCCGGCCTGCTGGTAGGGAAGGACATCGTTCGCATGCTCGAATCGCGCGCCGATCTGGACCTTGCGCTCATTCCCGCCGAATCCATCAACGAGGATGGGGTTTTTCTCGATGATGTACGGTTCATTGACGTGCGCGAGAAACTCCCCATGCAGGTATACCCCTCCTACGATTTCATCGATGTGCTTTCCCTGGAAGGGGAAGGTGTATCGAGCTCGGGAGCCCACGCGGCGATCGCCAGATGAACATTCCGGTCGTCGCGCTGATAGGGCGGCCCAACGTCGGAAAGTCCGCACTGTTCAACCGGATTGTCGGCTCCAATGCAGCGATCGTCAGCGATGAGGCAGGCACCACGCGTGACCGGCACTTCGCTCGCGCGGAGTGGAATGGGAGAGCGTTCTGGCTGGTCGATACGGGCGGTGTCACCGAGGATGCGCGGGTCCCAATGGATCTGGAGATTCGTCGCCAGGTTGATGTGGCCGTTGCCGAAGCCGACCTGCTGATGCTGGTAGTCGATGCGCGGACCGGGCTGCATCCTCACGATGCGCGGGTGGTCGAGATGCTGCGCCACGCCAACCGCCCGTGGGTGCTGGTCGCCAACAAGATGGACGATCCGCGGTCGGCCGATCATTTCGAGTTTTACAACCTGAATGCGGGGGAGCCGATTCCCGTATCGGCGATCAACGGCCGCGGCTCGGGTGATCTGCTCGATGCGGTGGTGGAGCGCTTTCCGTCGAACGAAGCCGAAGCTGACGATGCACTGCGAGTCGCCGTGATCGGCAGGCCGAACGTCGGCAAGTCGTCGTTCGTCAACCGGCTGCTTGGCGAGGAGAGGCTGGTCGTCTCGGACGAGTCGGGTACTACCCGGGATGCGATCGATGCACCGATGCGCTATCACGGTCGTTCGTTCATCTTCGTCGACACGGCTGGGCTGCGCCGGCAGGCGCGCGTCGGCGAAGGCATCGAGTTTTACTCATCGCTGCGCACGCGGCGCGCTATCGACGAAGCGGACATTTGCGTGCTGATGATAGATGCGGTCGAGGGATTGCATAACCAGGATCTCAAGATCGCGGCGCTGGCCTGGGAGGCGGGGCGTGCGCTGATCATGGTCGTCAACAAGTGGGACCTGGCGGAGAAGGAGACCAACACCGCCAAGAAGTTCCAGAAGGATGCCGAGGAGAAGGCGCCCTTCCTGCGTTTCGTGCCCTTTCTCTTCACGTCGGCCCTGACGGGGCAGCGTGTCAACACGGCGCTGGATCTCATTCTCACCGTGCAACAGGAACGCGAAAAACGGATCTCCACTTCACAGGTGAATGCCCGGCTCGAGGAACTGCTGGCGCGGCTGCAGCCGCCGCAGGCGGCCGGCCGGGAGGTGAAGCTGATGTACGCCACGCAGGTGGAGACGGCGCCGCCGACGATCGCCATCTTCGGGAATCATCCCGATCTGGTACAGGAGCACTACGTGCGCTATCTGCATAACGGCTTTCGTGAGGCGTGGGGCTTCCTCGGCAATCCGTTGCGGATCATCCTTCGCCGCAAAGCGGCATGATGCCGGCGCTCGGCCTGCTGCTCGCCTATCTGTGCGGATCGATCCCGGCCGCCTACATAGCGGGGCGGGCCATTCGGGGTATCGATCTTCGCCAGCACGGATCCGGAAACCTCGGGGCGACCAACGTCATGCGGGTGATGGGCGCAAAGATCGGCACGGCGGTGCTGCTGTTCGACGCCGCCAAGGGTGTACTGCCGGTTCTCGCTCTGCCGCACCTCCTTGGTGTGGAGGGCAACGCGTGGTGGGCCATCGGCTACGGCGTGGCCGCGATCATCGGTCACGTCCGACCGATCTTTCTCCTCGGTCGCGGTGGCGGAAAAGGGGTGGCCACCGCGGCCGGCGTGTTCGGCGCGCTGGCATTCCTTCCGCTGCTCGTATCGGCGATCGCATTCATCGCCGTGGTGCTTACGACCGGGTACGTATCACTGGGCTCGCTCGTCGCCGTGCTCGTCTTTCCGCTCGCCGCCCTTGTGGCGTCAGGGACCATTACACCGGTCTTCGTTGCGGGAGCAGCGATGGCCGGGTTCGTCTTCTGGACGCACCGCGCCAACATTGGCCGGTTGCGCCGGGGGGAGGAGCACCGGTTCGGGCGCAGGGGGACGGTGGCATGACGCAGTGCGCCGTGGTGGGCGCGGGCGCGTGGGGGACCGCGCTCGCCGACGTTCTCGCCGGCCAGGGACACGACGTCTGCATCTGGGCCCACGAGCCGGAGGTTGCGGAGGACATTCAGTCCTCGCACATCAACTCGACGTTCCTGCCTGACGCGCCACTCGACCCGTCATTGCGCGCCACGTCGGATCTCGCGGACGCCGTAGCTGGTGCGTCGCTGGTCTTGTATGCACCACCCTCGCATGTGTTGCGGCGGTTGGCGCATCGTGCCGCGCCCAACGTGGAAGCCGAGAGCATCATCGTGGTGGCCACGAAAGGAATCGAGGATGGTACACTCTCTCTGACGAGCGAGATCGTGGCCGAGGAGCATCCTGGGTGCTCGGTCGTTGCCCTGTCGGGCCCCAGTTTCGCGGCGGAAGTGGTGCGGGGGCAGCCAACGGCGGTCGTGGCCGCCTCACGAGAAGTGGCGCCGCGTATTGCCGTGCAGCGCGCATTCAGCCGTCCCAGTTTTCGCGTGTACACGACCGACGATGTCACAGGTGTGGCAGTAGGTGGGGCGCTCAAGAACGTCGTGGCTATCGCCGCCGGGATCAGCGACGGACTGGGGCTCGGGTTCAATCCTCGTGCGGCGCTCATTACCCGCGCGCTGGCGGAGATGACGCGCCTGGGTGTCGCACTCGGTGCGCGCGCCGAGACGTTCGCCGGACTCACCGGTCTCGGCGACCTGGTGTTGACGTGTACCGGTGCGCTGAGCCGGAACCGCGCGCTCGGCGAAGCGCTGGGGCGCGGACAGACACTCGAGCAGGCGCTGGCCGGACGCCAGACGGTCGCCGAGGGCGTGCAGACGGCGCGCACGGCGCAGGCGCTGGCGCAGCGGGTCGGAGTCGAGATGCCGATCGTGGCAGCGGTGCAGCGTGTGCTCTTCGAGCACCAGGATCCTCGTCAAGTGCTTACCGAGCTCATGACGCGGGAACTGCGAACCGAGCGCGACGAATGAGCGCACCTGAGCCGATTCAGGAATACTTCTCCATAGGAGAAGTGTGCACGATGACGACGCTCAAGCCGCACGTGCTGCGCTACTGGGAGAGCCAGTTCCGTTTTCTCAATCCGGCAAAGAACCGTTCGGGAAATCGCGTGTACCAGCGTCGCGAGATCGAGCTGATTCTACTCGTCAAGCACCTGCTGTACACCGAGAAGTACACGATCGAGGGAGCGCGCCGAAAAGTCGATGATCATCGACGCGGCGGGTCGCTGCGCGTTGTCGCACGCGAAGCGCTCACCGTCGATACTTTGTGCGAGCTCGAGCGTGAGCTCAAGGGCGTGGTCGATATTCTGGACGGCCGGGAGCGGAGCGGGTGATCGCACCGTTGGCGGTCGTGATTCCGGCGCTCGACGCAGCGGCCAGCATTGGCCGGGTAGTGGAGTCTG
>DATKDD010000159.1:0-5114 GCA_035512875.1 Gemmatimonadaceae bacterium
GCGATGATGCCCACGCAAACGGCGCCGACGATGAACGCGCCGGAGAGCTCGTTGAATCCCCAGCCGTAACGCAGGGCGCCGACCACGTAGGCCGCCAGCGGAAGAAGGACGCAGGCGACGATCGCCATGTCGCGGCGCGTGACATCCGTGGACACGTCGAGCGGAGCAGTCTCGATAGGCACGCGATGGGTCGCGGCGTATCGCAGCGTCCACCCGATCCACACAGCCATCCCGACGACCCACATCGCCAGACGCAGCCCACCGCCCTCGAGCACGGGCAGCTCGGCCAGCGTGAGGGCAATGCCAGCTTGAAAGGGATTGGTCGGTCCGAACGCGCTGCCGACCACGGCCGCCCCTGCCGCCGCCGCGACCACGGTTACCGCATCGACGCCGATCCTTCGACCGAACACCAGCAGCACCGGAACCAGCGCAACAACCTCTTCCTGCATGTTCTCCAGCGCGCCCATCGTACCGAAGAACAGCGCGACGAGCGGAATCGCCAGCAGTCCGCGCGCGCCGAGACTCTTGATGAGCGCCCCGAGCAGGCGGCCGAGGGTTCCCACGCGGTCTACGAGGAAGAACGCCGCGCCGACGAACAGAATCGTCGCAATCACGTCCGCGCCCTCGACGAATCCGCGCGGAATGGCAACCGCCACTTCGAACGGTCCCACCGGCTCCTGCGGTACCTGCCTGTACGTTCCGGCCACGGCAATGGTTCGACCGGTCGCTTGATCTACCGTCCGCTCATATTCGCCGGCAGGTATGATCCATGTCACGGCCGCGGCAATCACCACGCCGAAGACGAGCAGAACGATCGGGTGAGGCAGAGTGAACGGTCGCAGCTGGCTCTCTCGCTAGGATTGGCCCGCCGAAGCAACAGTCAAAGCGATCATGGCGCAAGGGCGCACAGTTGTCGAGTTGCCGGTCTCGTTGTCAGCGTCACGTCGGCACGACGTAACGGTTCTTTTTACCGCGGAGGTCGCGGAGGTAACGCGGAGGGTCATTCTAGAGTTGGATCGGCGAAGGCAATTGGCGCAGGAGCTGAAGCCTCCTGGAAGCTGTTCCCAAACGTTGACTTACATTTCTGGCTCCTCGCCATTTAGAGTTGACTGCAGGGTCGGCATGAGACGGAAACTCGAGTTCCAATTGTCACCCACTTGAAACAGCGAGGAGCCACATTTCCGGGCCGACCAACCGGTTTCGCTTTCCAAGACCTCCGCGTTCTCAGCGCAACCTCCGCGACCTCAAAGCACAATGCCCCGTTGCTTCGGCGATCATAACGAGTTGTATGCCGCCTACCACGATGACGAGTGGGGCGTCCCGGTTCATGACGACCGTGTGTTGTTCGAGTTCATGATCCTCGAGGGAGCGCAGGCGGGACTTTCGTGGGAGACTGTTCTGAAAAAAAGGGAGAACTACCGTGAGGCGTTCGCCGGTTTCGATCCTCTTCGGGTCGCGCGCTTCACTCCGGCGCGCATCGAGAAGCTCCTGCAGAACCCCGGCCTCGTGCGCAACCGGCTCAAGATCGCCGGAGCGGTGAAGAACGCTCAGGCGTTTCTCCGTGTGCAGCGTGAGTTCGGCACCTTCGATCGCCACGCGTGGAGCTTCGTGGGGGGCATGCCGCGTCAGAACAGCTGGCGCTCGATCCGCGACGTTCCGGCGACGACGGCGGAATCAGATGCTTTGGCGAAAGATCTCAAGCGCCGCGGGTTCACCTTCGTCGGCTCGACGATCATGTATGCCTGGATGCAGGCAGTCGGACTGGTCAACGATCACCAGACCAGCTGCCCGCGTCATGCGGAGGTAGCGCGACTTGGCGGCAAGGTCGGCTGACTCCGTACTTCGATTGCCCGACGACTCATGTCATCAGGAGGTGGCGAAAGGCAGCAACGGCGTTAGGGAGAATAAACGAGAACGGCGATGTCCGTGCTCGCGGCTGGGCTGGTGGAAGACGCCGTGACGAGTGCGGTCCCCTGGCTGAGTCCCCTGATCCAACCGCCGGCGCTGAGTCGTACCAGCGTTGTGTCAAGCGTGCTGAAGATAAGCGTGCCGCCGACCTGCGAGCTTGCGGAGGTGGTACACGACCAGCCTTGTTGTGGATTGAATATCGCCTCCGAGTCGTCCACGCGTCTCAGCGATCCGGTTACCCGAATGCTGTCTCCCACGTCGACCGTGTAGTCCAGGAATGTGCCTGACGGCGGCGGCTGCAGGTCGACGAAGATCACTCCGATGGCACCGTCGCATTCTGGCGGCGCGAAGGCATCGGCGGAGCAGCCAACGGCAGCAAACGTCGAGGCGTAGAGCAGGAGGAGGCGCAGCGACGATGTTCGTGACTTACAAAGCGAGGAACGAGTCATGATGTCCTCCTGCCGTTGGCTGTCGGTCGCGTAATGCACGTCGCGCAACCAGAGCCTCCAGGCCGGCAGGAAGCGGTTGCTGCGCCGCATCCAGTATGCGGTCCATCCGTTCCCGCTGCCAGACCAACACGACCTCTAGAAGATCGTGGCGAACTCCACGAGCGTGGCGCTGCTGCCTCGCTGAAACCGGTGCTCGACGGTGAATCGCAGCGTATACCGGGTGCCGGGAAAGTGCGCATTGAGGTAGGGCAAGACCGCGACATCGGCCCCGTCGGCGGCCCGGTCTTCCACGCGTCCTCCCAGGCCATAGAAGTTGCTGGGAAGAAACTCGGCCTCGAGCGACCAGCGTCCGGCCAGCAGGTCGCCGGTCTTTGCCGTCCCCGCCATTGCCGTCCAGTAAAGCGCAGACCGGTTACCCGTGACGATCGCGTTCGCCAGGTAGCGCCGGGAATCATCGTAGAACAGGTGTCCACCTAACGAAGTGAGGCCACGTCGTGCGAACGATTCGACCACGACGCCCTTCGCGCGCCACTCGATCTCGTTGCTTGCCTCGACGCGCGCCTCTTCGGTGAGCGGCACGGAGAATTCGCCCGATAGCGGCAGCGCCAGGGACGTGGTCCAGCGCCAGCCGGCTTCGGGCAGCCTCGCGTTCCATGCCAGTCTCACCGATGGTGAGCGACCGGAAGGCGAAAAGCCTCTCAGCGACCTCTCCCGCGCACTTCCACCTCCACTCCCGGCGAGCCCGGCGGACAGCACGAGCGGCTCGCTCAAACCCAGCCTCCGCGACACGTCGATCTGCCCAACCTGGCGGAACTGTCCTATCGTGACCTCGGCGCGATCGATCGCCGCCGTGACGAACAGGTCCTCAAACCGCCCCGAGCGATCGCGAAGCGTACCGTCGCTTCGCCCTTCCTGGCTGACCAGACGCCACTCGGCAAAGTACGAGAGCCATGGCGCGACCACCTTGCCGCCGGAGATGAGCTCCACGCGATTCAGATACGCGCGCACGTCGTCGGCACCGTCCGCGGGCCCGGATTGCGAATCCGAGCGCCCGCTTATCCAGAGGGCGAAGGGCCAGGTGCGCCGCGGCCGCAGGCCGGGCATATCGTACCCCCGCGCAATGAATTCCTCGCCGAAGCTGTTGAGCTTGGGCGGGTTAACGTGGCACTGGGCGCAGGTAACGCCATACTTCCGCGCAAAATAGGGAATCTTCGACTCGGCGCCTGCCTGGAGTGGCGTCGCCAAGAGCAGCAGGCACGTGCCCATCACGATTGTTCGCACGAATTCTCTCCGCCCGGCGATCGCCAGATTCGAAGCGGATAGCCGGAGCAATGTAGGCGGAACGAATTTGATTTGTAGATGGTACTAATTTCTGGCTGCAGGTCAAGTGGCCGGGCGTCCGCGGGATAACGCGGCCCGGGCCTTACCCACACCTGTTGCTGCCGCCAAATTGCGAGCACTGCTCAAACCGCACCCCTGCCAGGATGGTTACGCGATGGGATTGATCATTACCCTCGTCATCGTCGCCGCGCTCGCGCTGTTCATCGTCTCGATGTACAACCGGCTCGTATCGCAGCGGAATCGCTTCAAGAATGCGTTCGCACAGATCGACGTCCAGCTCAAACGCCGTTATGACCTGATTCCGAACATCGTGGAGACGGCCAAAGCGTACATGAGCCACGAGCGCGAGACGCTGGAAGCGGTGATCGCGGCGCGCAACTCCGCGGCACAGGCGGAGCAGCGGGTGGCAGGTGACCCGACCGATGTAGCTGCCATGCAGCAGCTATCCGGTGCGGAGCGCGGGCTGGCCGGCGCCATGACGCGATTCTTCGCCCTTTCGGAGGCGTATCCCGACCTGAAGGCCGACGCGAACATGCGCCAGCTTTCCGAAGAGCTAACCTCGACGGAGAATCGCATCGCCTTCGCGCGCCAGTCGTACAACGACGCTGTGACCTCCTACAACACCGCGCGCGAAACCTTTCCGTCCAGCATACTCGCCAGCAGCTTCAACTTCGACGAAGCGCCGTTGCTCGTCGTCGAGAACGAGGCCGAGCGCGTCGCTCCGCGCGTCTCGTTCTGACCGCGCAGGGCCGGCGGTAGCGGCGAGCTCGAAAGGCTCCTACGATGGACTTTTTCGGCGCGCAGGACGCGGCGCGGTCTCGCAGCCGCACGCTGGTGCTGCTGTTCGCCGCCGCCGTGTTGGCGATCATCGCTACCGTATACGTGGTGGTTCACGTAGCGGTAGGCCCCGGCCCCGGCGGCGCGATCGACCCCGGCCTGCTGCTCATCGTGGCGTTAGGTACGACGCTGGTCGTGCTGGCGGGGAGCGCGTTCCGCACGTTGCAGTTGCGGCAGGGCGGCGCGCGCGTCGCCAAAATGCTTGGAGGACGGCAGGTGCGGCCTAACACCACGGATGAGAACGAGCGGCGGCTCGTCAACGTGGTGGAGGAGATGGCGATAGCGGCGGGAACTCCGGTCCCGGCCATCTTCGTGCTCGATGAGGAGGAGGGGATCAACGCCTTCGCGGCCGGATACACGCTGGACGACGCCGCCATCGCGGTAACGCACGGAACGCTCGTTCAGCTCAACCGCGACGAGCTGCAGGGCGTGATCGCCCACGAATTCAGCCACGTGCTGAACGGGGACATGCGGCTCAACATCCGCCTGATCGGTCTGCTGTTCGGTATTCTGCTGCTGGCGGTGGTCGGGCGTACCCTGCTCTACAGCGGAAGCCGCGGCGGCCGGGGACGCCGCGAC